>DASTXK010000225.1:0-11498 GCA_035765555.1 Acidobacteriaceae bacterium | reverse complement strand
TGCCAGTCGGGGGCGGTATTGTGGGACCGGGCAGGCCGGAGGTAAAGCCGCCGGAGGGTGGCGGGATTGTGGGGCCGGGGAGTCCACTGGTGGCGATCAAGGTGCCAGTCGGGGGCGGTATTGTGGGACCGGGCAGGCCGGAGGTAAAGCCGCCGGAGGGTGGAGGTATTGTGGGACCAGGAAGACCGCTGGTGGCGACCTGAAGACCCGGTACTGTAAGGACCAGCAGGAGTGCAAACGTTGCCAAGGCTACGGCAATGGGGAGGATGAGGCGAGAGTAAGACTTTTGCATTGAAGAAGTTCTCCAAAAAGATTGCGCGATTTGCGCGGTTTGTGGGATGCGTTCGCTATATCACGAGTTAGGAAATTTTGCACGCAGAATTGTGCTATGTGGATGACTTTAGTATGACCTGAGTGAAAACGCACTACTTTTTTTCAACTATTTTTTGCTTGTCCTGTTTCGCAACACCATGCGAAAGCTGGATTTAGCGGCGAAACCGCAGCAAAACCCTCATTAAATGGGGCCAATGATCTGTTCCCGAATTGGGAAGCCGTGTGTCACGAGCGGACGTTTCGCTCCTGAAATCACCGGTTTCGCGAGCGTGTGGCGTGTCGTTTTCGTTCATGGGCTGTTCCGGAGCAGGACTCGTCTGGCGCGGATGGCGGCCCGGAAAATCTCACAGCAGATAGCGGGGAAATGCCTCCGTTTTTTGAATACTTTCCGGCGTTCGGGCATCCAAAACGACGTAACCTGAAAACAATGATTTAGCTTGTTGACGCGGGCCGAGTTTCCCGCCATCCCTTAACGGAGTCAGTTTGTGTTGAAGGTAAGTGTCGGCGACCGGAGGAAGTGTGCGTTTTGGCTGTTGCTCGCCGCGTTCTCTTTCGTCGTGTTGGTTCCGGCGGCCCGCGCCTTCCAGATGGAGCAGGGCGGGGGCGTTGTCCAGCCCGCCTCGCCTCTGCCGGTCACACAGCCGCAGATCAATAGCAGCACCTATCGGGGAAGCGTGACGACGGAAAGGCCCGTCAGCGGCGTGCTTCCGCTGTCTCTGGACGACGCCATCGCGCGCGGCCTCAAGCATAATCTGGGACTCATTCTCACCAGTCAAAGCGGGCTTTCGGCACGCGGCCAGCAGCTTGCGCAGCTTCAGGCGCTACTGCCCGCAGTGGACGCGAACCTCAAAGCCGCCGTGCAGCAGACCGATCTTCAGGCCCAGGGGCTCCGCATTTCCGGGTTCCCCACGATTATTGGCCCGTATGGATACACGGACATTCGCGCCTCGCTCAAGTGGTCGCTGCTGAATTTGTCGGCGTTGCAGAATTATTTGGCCGCCAAGCACGATTTTGAAGGCACCAAACTTTCACTGGCAGACGCGCGCGACCTTGTAGTGTTGACGGTGGGCAACGCCTATCTGACCTGCATTGCGGACAAGAGCCGGATTGAAACGGAGCAGGCGCAGGTGAACACGGCCAAGGTTTCGCTTGACCAGGCCGTTCAGAGCCACAAGGCCGGGACCTCGCCGCTGCTCGATGAGCTTCGGGCACGGGTGGATTATCAGGCGCAGCAGCAGGCGCTGATTACGGCGCAGAACGCTTATGACAAGGACCGTATTGCGCTGGCACGGGCCATTGGACTTTCGCTGGAGCAGCAGTTCAGCCTGACGACGGAGGCGCCTTACGCGCCGCTGGACCACCTTGATGCGGACGCCGCCGTGAAAGAGGCGCTGGCCCTGCGCAGCGATCTGAAGGCCATGCGCGAGAGGGTGACGGCTGCCGAACACGCCCGCAGGGCCGCTACCGACGAGCGGCTGCCGGTGATCGGGTTCAGTGGAGATTACGGCGATATTGGAGTGAATCCCGCGAACTCGCACGGGACGGGGAACGCGGCGGCGACGCTGGATGTTCCGCTGTTTGAGGAAGGGAAGCTGCGCGGCGATGCGAAGCAAGCCCAATCGCAGTTGGATGAGGCGCGGGCGCGGCTCAGCGATCTGAAGGGCCAGATCAGCGCGGATGTGCGGGACAGCATTCTGGATATTGAGGCCGCGCAGAAGCAGGTTGAAGTTTCGCGCAGCAATGTGGAGTTGGCGCGTGAGGCGCTCACTGAATCGCAGGAGCGGTTTAAGGCGGGAGTAGCGGACAACCTCGCCGTATCGCAGGCGCTCTCGGCACTGGCGCAAGCCAATGATCAGTATGTGAACAGCCTTTATGAGCACAATCTGGCGAAGCTTTCGCTGGCTCGCGCCCTGGGCGTGGCAGGAAACGATTACAAGACGTATGTGGGAGGAAAGTAACCGTGGCGGATGAAAGTCCCGAGCAGAAGAACCAGGTGGCGGTGGCCGGCGAAGCGCCCAAAGCCGCGGGGGAACCGGAACCCACTGATCCGCGAACCAGATCGCGCCGCCGGTACATCATCATCGGAGTGGTGGCCGTCGTCATTGTGGTGGGGCTGCTTTTCTGGTGGCATTCCACTTTTTACGAAAGCACCGATGACGCTCAGATCAACGGGCACATCATCCAGATCAGTTCGCGCATTTCCGGGCACGTCATCAAGGTCAACGTGGATGAGAACCAGGCGGTCGAAGCGGGAACGGTGATCGCCGAGCTCGACCCGAAGGACTTTGAGACCGAGGTGGAACAGGACGAGGCCAACTTAGCCAGCGCCCAAGCCGCTTACGAAGCCGCGCGTGTCAACGTGCCGGTGACCCACACCAGCACCGGATCGACGCTGGCTTCGGCGAATGCCACGGTCTCCAGCGCGAATTCCGCCGTGACACAGTCGGAGCGGCAACTTGAGGCCGCCAAAGCGGCCGTCGCGCAGGCCCAGGCAAATAATACGAAGGCGCAGCTTGACCTTGAGCGCTACACGCCGCTGGTGGAAAAGGACGTAATTTCGCGCCAGCAGTTTGACGCGGCGGTGGCCACGGCCGCGGGCACCAAGGCCGCTCTGGAGCAGGCGCAGGCCAATTTGCAGGGCGCGCAGGCGGGCGTCAAGATGGCGAGGGATCGCGTGAGTGAGGCGGAAGCCACGCTTCAAACCGCGAATACCGGCCCGCAACAGGTTGCGATCCAAAAAGCGAAGGCCGACCAGGCGGCGGCCATGGTGCAGCAGGCGCAGGCCAAGCTGGACGCGGCCAAGCTGAACCTGAGCTACACGAAGATCGTGGCCCCGGAGGCGGGGATCGTCACGCGAAAGTCAGTGGAAGTGGGCCAGAACGTGAGCGCCGGGCAGAACATGGCGACGCTGGTGTCTCTGGACAACATCTGGGTGACCGCAAATTTCAAGGAGACGCAACTGGACCACATGCGCGCCGGCCAGCCGGTTGACATCAGCGTGGACGCCTATGGCGGACGCGACTACGACGGCAAGGTCACGCAGATTGGCGGCGCGACGGGGTCGATGCTAAGCCTGTTTCCGCCGGAAAACGCCACAGGAAACTACGTGAAAGTGGTGCAGCGGGTCCCGGTGCGGATCGACTTTACCAACCACAAGCAGATTGAGAACCATCTGCTGCGGCCCGGCATGTCGGTGGAACCGAAGGTGAGGGTGAAGAACTAGGGACATACCGCAATCGGAAGGCTTTTGGCCGCATCCAAGTAACGATTGGAGGAATTTGTAATGAGCAATCGTGCCTTGAAAGAAGTCCCGTCCAAAGGTCATGACTACATCACCCCGCAGGCGGGGCAGAGCGCCCGCGGTATTCAGAAATTCGGAACCGTCATCCCCAGGCTGTCCATCGGGATAGACGAAAAGACACGCACCCAGATCTGCGAGCAGTTGAACCTGATGCTGGCCGATACCTGCACCATGCGCGACCTGTACAAGAAGTCGCACTGGCAGGTGGGCGGGCCGACCTTCTATCAGCTTCATCTGCTTTTTGACAAACACTATACCGAGCAGTCGGCATTGATCGATCTGCTGGCCGAGCGCATTCAGACGCTGGGCGGCGTGACCGTGGCCATGGCCCCCGATATCGCCGAGCTTACCCGGCTGGAGCGCCCGCCGCGCGACCGCGAGGAGGTCCCGGTGCAGATTTCCCGGCTGCTGGAGGCGCATGAGTCGATCCTGCAAAATGCCCGCGAACTGGCGAAGAGGGCCGATGAGCTTGGCGACGACGGCACAAACGACATTCTGGTCAGCGACGTCATCCGCACGAATGAAATGCAGGTGTGGTTCCTCAGCGAGCATCTGGTGGAGATGCCGCTGGTGAATGCCAGATAACAGCAGTCAGCAATTAGCGTTAAGCGACCAGGCGGGCTGAAGAGGCTCGCCTGATTTTTTTCACATTGCGGTAATGTGATAATATTGTCCAGATGGCTGAGCATCGGCAAAATGCGACCCGCTGGACGTCTGGATTCGATATGTCCACAGTGCCGGACGACGTGCTCTTGCGGGAGAGCGCGGTTCGGCTGCGCGCCCGCCAAACGTCAGCGCCGCGTGCAAAGATTTTCAGGCAATGTCCTCATTGCTTCCAGGCTTTTGGCGCCCGTGATCTGCGGGCGCACCTTCCTTCCTGCCGCAAACGCGGCAAGCGGGCACCCACGCGCGCAGGCTGGGCGCTAACCAAAGGAGCCAGCGCGGAGGAGCAGGAAGCCCGAACCTATCGGTATTGGCAGGGCCTTCCTCCCGGTGACAGGATTGTGGCGACGTGGGACCTGACTGAAGCGGCATACTCGATTAAGAGGAAGTGAGCCGCGTGTTTGCCAAAGACTTCAAAGAACTGATTCGAATTTTCAACGACTCCGGAGTGGAATACCTGCTCGTCGGCGGCTATGCATTGAGCGTCTACGCGCAACCGCGTGCCACCAAGGACCTGGATATCTTCATCCGCACCAGCGTTTCTAATAGCGAGGCCGTGTTCAAGGCGTTATGCGAATTCGGCGCGCCGCTCTATGGGATGACGACGAAGGACTTCCATGACGGTGAGAGCGGCCTGGAATTTGGGAGGGAGCCGCACCGGGTGGACATCCTGCAAAAGATCAGCGGAATCACCTTTGCGGAAGCATGGAAAGACCGTGTTCAGGCGATCATTGAGGAAGACACCCCCATCTGGGTCATCTCGCGCAGGCACCTCATTCAGAACAAAAGGGCCGCAGGGCGGCCTCGCGATCTGCTTGATATTCAGGAGATCGAACAGGCCCAGGAGGCCACCAAAACCACGCGAACGCCGCAGAAGAAAGTTCAACGGCGCCGCAATAAAGCCCGCTAATTTCAGAATCGCCGCTCTCCCCGCCAGCATCTTCTCTCCAGTTATTCTTGAGTAACGCCCCGCCATGCCAGTCGCAATCGATTTTTTTCTCAAATACGGCTACTCGATCCTCTTCCTGTGGGTGCTGGTGGAGCAGTTGGGAGTGCCCATTCCGAGCGTGCCGTTGCTGCTTGCCGCCGGGACCCTGACCTCGACCCACAAGATGAATCTTTGGCTGGTGCTGCTCTCGGTGCTGCTCGGCAGCATCATTAGCGACAGCGCCTGGTACTGGATGGGCCGCAAATACGGCGGCGCGGTGGTGAAGCTGCTGTGCCGCCTATCGATGGAGAGCAATACCTGCGTGCGGCGGACGGAGAATTTTTTTGCAAAACGCGGGCCCAGCGCGCTGGTGGTCTCCAAATTCATTCCGGGACTCGGCACAGTTGCGCCGCCCATCGCGGGGCAGACAGGGATGCGGTATCGACATTTCGCGCTATATGACGCGGCGGGTATTATGCTTTGGGCGGTCACGTTCACGCTGGGCGGACGCTTCTTCGGCGACGTGATCAAGCGGCACCCCGGCGCGCTGGAATGGATGGGGCGTTTTGGGTTCATTCTGTTCGTTCTGCTGCTGATAAGCTTCTTCATCTGGAGGTTCTTCCGCCAGCGGGCGTTTCTTCGCGAGTTGCGCATGGCTCGCATCGATCCGCGCGAACTGAAGGAGATGCTCGACCGCGGGCAGCCGGTCTACATCGTCGATCTGCGCCACCCGCTCGACTACATGCCCGATCCGCGCACGCTGCCCGGGGCCGTGCTGATCACTCCCGACAATCTTGTGGCGCATTGCGCCGAGCTTCCCCGTGACCGCGATGTAGTGCTTTTCTGCACCTGCCCGAGCGAGGCCACGTCGGCCAAGATGGCGCTGGCGATCCGCAAGCTGGGAGTGTATCGGGTGCGCCCCCTGCTGGGCGGCTTCGACGAATGGAAGCGGCTCGGGTATCCGCTGGTGGAGATTGAGCCGGCGGCGGCGATGGCGTGAGTCCCGCGCGCTGGTTCCTCATTTGATTCCCCCGTTACTTCCGGCCTGATCCACAGGCGCGCGCAAAGTATAGTCAAACATGGCGAATCTCACGACCTGGCGCGGGCGTGCCTAAAACTGATGGGTCCAACAGCCGTGGTGCAATGCTTGTCGATGACAGGCCCGATGCGCCGCGTCCATCCTCGCCCCGTTCGCGGATAGAGAAAGAGTTCCTGCCCGATGGCTTTGCCGGAGGAATGCCCGCGCGGCGCTCCAGCGATTTTGGGAATGATGTGCGCGTTCGCCGCCGCGGTCCGGTGCGGAAGGGCCTGCTGCCCGCCTGGACCAAAACGCGCTGGGGCCGGGTGCTTTTCACTGGTCTTGTGTTGGCGGCGCTCGCCGCGATTGTTTTCGCCTCGCTGGCCGTAAGAAGTTTCTTTGAGCACGATCCGCGCTTTCGCATTGATTCAGCGGCTTCCGTTCAGACCGTGGGCAACAGCGTGCTGACGCGCGACCAGTTGCTTTCGATTTTCGGAGCGGACATTGGCCGCAACATCTTCTACATTCCGATGGCCCGGCGGCGCACGGAACTGGAGCGGATTCCCTGGGTGGAACACGCGACCGTCATGCGGCTGCTGCCGGACCAGTTGCGGGTGGCGGTGCGCGAGCGCGTTCCCATCGCATTTGTCCGGGTGGGCGATCAGATCAAGCTGGTCGATGCGGCGGGCGTCATTCTGGATATGTCTCCGGCCATGATGGCGTCGCGCAAATTTTCATTTCCCGTGGTCTCCGGCATCAATCCAACCGACCCGCTTTCGATGCGCGCGGCCCGGATGCAGCTTTACCAGAAATTCATTCGCGCGCTCGACTCGAGCGGCGAGCACCTCTCCGCAAACCTGAGTGAAGTGGACCTCTCGGATCCGGAAGACGTGCGCGCCACCGTGCCTTCCAATTCCAGCGACCTGCTGCTGCACTTCGGCGATACGAATTTCCTGGCCCGCTATCGCATTTATCAATCGCATTTGAGCGGATGGCGGCAACAGTATCCCAACCTTGCCGGCGTGGACCTGCGCTACGAGAACGAAGTGGTGCTGAAGATGGCGGATCCGGGCGCAGGGGCCGGAGACCAGAGCACAGGGCCCAGCGCGCAGGGCTCAGGATCTGCCAAGCCTGCCACCGCATCGAAGGCCGCACCAGCCAAGAAGACCACGGCGAAAAAGCACACGCATTCCGTTCATCACGCGAGGAAGAGGAAATGAGCCAGCAGCCGGAAAACCTGATCGCCGTGCTCGAAACCGGCAGCTCCAAGACCCGCGTGCTGGTGGCGGAGTTGAACGAGGGCGCGCTGCGCTATCGCGGCCACGGCATTGTGGACTCTGCCGGAACGCGCAAGGGGCTGATTGCGGAACTGCTGCCCGCCGCGGACGCCATCGACAAGGCCGCCAAGCTGGCCGAGGCGCGCGCCGACGCCGTGATTGAGCGCTGCGTGATCGCCGTAGGCGGCCCTCATGTGCGCGGCGTCAACAGTCGGGGAGGCATCAGCTTGGGCGCGCGGATGCGGGAGATTACCCGCGAGGACGTGCGCGCAGCCGTGGACCGCGCGCGGTCGGTCTCGCTGCCCCATGACCGCGAGGTCCTGCACCTGCTGCCGCAGCAGTTCATTCTGGACGAGCAGCCGGGGATTCACGATCCGGTGGGGATGGTGGGCAGCCGCCTTGAGGTCAACCTGCACATTTCCATCTGCTCGGCCAGCGCCATTCAGAGCATCGTGACCTGCGCCAACAAGGCTGGGCTGGAGATTACGGATTCCGTATTTGAGGCGATTGCCGCCGCCGAAGCGACGCTCTCCGCCGATGAGCGCGAGCTTGGCGCTTGCCTCATCGACATTGGCGCAAGCTCGACCGAGCTGATCGTCTTTTTTGAAGGATCCGTCGCGCACACGTCGGTGATTCCCATCGGAGGCGAGCACTTTACCAACGACCTTGCCGTGGGGCTGCACTGCACGCCTCCGGAGGCGGAGTGGATCAAGTGCGAATACGGCAACGCCGTGGTGACGTCGGTCTCGCAGGTCAACGAAATCGAGCTGCGCGGAATGCCCGGCTACGAGCCGCGCATGGTCCAGCAGCGGCTGGTGAGCGAAATTCTGGAGCCACGCGCGCGCGAGCTTTTCCATATGCTGCGCGACAACCTGCGCCAGGGCGGCGTGCTGGAGGCGCTGGGCGCGGGCTGCGTGCTTACCGGCGGCGGAGCGCGGCTTAGCGGTCTGCTGGACGTGGCCGAAAGCCTGCTGCGCGTTCCCGCGCGCATCGGAACCCCCGTTCCACTGTCACGAATGCCCGACGAGCTGGCGCAGCCCGAGTGCGCCGCCCTAATCGGCACCCTGCTTTATACCCACCGCACCAGCGTGTTGCGTGCGGCGGAAGACCACAGCCTGCGCGCCAAACTGCGCGCCATTTTTGCCGGAAGCCTATAGGAGCCACAGCCGATGCAGCCAACAGACGAAATTCGCATTCAGTACCAGGACGAGGTCCCGCGCGGCGCGCGCATCAAGGTGATCGGCGTGGGCGGCGGCGGCGGCAACGCCGTCAACCGCATGATTTCCGCCCGGGTCGAAGGTGTGGAGTTCATCGCAGCCAACACCGACCGCCAGGCCCTGCAACTCTCGCAGGCACCGGTCAAGCTGCAACTGGGAACGAGGCTCACCAGCGGTCTCGGAGCGGGAGCGAATCCCGACGTGGGGCGCAAGGCTGCGCTCGAAGATTCGGAAAAAATCATCGAGGCGCTCGAAGGTGCGGACATGGTCTTTGTCACGGCGGGTCTTGGCGGAGGCACCGGCACGGGCGCGGCCCCGGTCATCGCCTCGCTGGCCAGCGAAATGGGCGCGCTCACCGTGGCTGTGGTCACGCAGCCCTTCAGCTTTGAGGGCAAGCGCCGCATGGCCCAAGCGCGGCGCGGCATGGAAGAGCTGCTGGAAAGCGTCGACACCATGATCGTGATTCCGAATGAAAAGCTGCTGGCCGTGGCCAAGGACGCCGGTTTCTTCGAGTCCTTCCGCATCGCCGACGACGTGCTGCGCCAGGGCGTGCAGGGAATTTCCGACATCATCACGATCTCCGGCATCATCAACCGCGACTTTGCCGACGTAAAGACCACGATGGCCGGGATGGGCTATGCCGTGATGGGGACCGCGGTCCGCAGCGGGCAGAACCGCGCCATTGAGGCCGCGCAGGCGGCCATGGCGTCGCCGCTGCTCGAAGCCGGAGCGATTGACGGAGCGCGCGGCATTCTCATCAACATCAGCGGCTCAAGTTCGCTCAAACTGAACGAGGTCAATGAGGCTTCCACCCTGATCCAGAACTCGGCCCATGAGGAAGCGAACATCATCTTCGGCGCAGTTCTCGACGAGTCCATGGGCGACGAGGTGAAGATTACGGTCATCGCCACGGGCTTCCGGCAGGAAATGCCCGAGCGCCGCGAGCGGATGCTGTCTGCCGCGCTGCGCGAGCCGGCTGCTCCGGAGATGAGTGCGCCGCCTGCAAGGCCAAAGTTCGCCAGCGAAGAAGAATCGGACGACGGGCCGATCAGCTTCTCTGCGTCGGTCCGCGAAGCAGAACCGGAGCCGGTCTTTGTGGAGGCGAGGGTGCCTGTGCAGCAGCAACCCGAACCCGCCGGAGTCGAAGAAGCGCCTGCGCCCGTTGAAGCCGCCGTTGCCGTGGCCGAAGCGGCCCCGCCCACCGTGCTGCTGAGCGCCGCGCATGAGGAGGAACACGAGAACCTCGACATCCCGGCATTTATGCGGCGCGGCGGGCTGTAGCGGACTGGAGAAATTCCACAGCCTCGCACAGGAAATGTTGGGGCTAAGATGAAAATAAAGCAGTCGCAGGCAGCGCAAAGGGAATTTTTTGATTCTCTAAGAACAAAGCAGACCGGTTCGTGTCTCTCTGCTTAGAGGCCGTGGTTGTGGGGCCATTCTCCTGAAGAAAAGGCGAAAGGCTGAATGGTGGTTCCGGAAGAGGCAGTGCCGAATCAGGAACCGGAGGTTGAAACTGCACCAGATTTGACGTGTACCGAGCCGTTTCTGCGAGTAAGATGAGTCAGATTTGCCGGGCCACAGGGTTGATGAACGGATGAAACGGATCTTCTTTTTCGCGCTTGCCGCATTGCTGGCTTTGCCGCTAACTCTTCACGCAGCAGAGGGTGGCGCGGCCGCCACGACTACAACTGCTACGACGCATCATCGCGTCCGGCGTCATGCGCATGTGAAAGAAAAGGCTTCGGTTCGCAACCATGTGCGGCATTTGCAGCACTCCCGCAAGGTAGCCAACACGCGGGTCGTCCGGCATCGCACTGTGCGCACGCGCCGCGTCAGGACGCGCGTCCGCCGCCATCGCTACTACGAGCATTTTGACGCCGTTTCTTTTGTGTCCGACCCGTCCGATCTGACCCAGGGCGACATTACCAGCGGCGAGGACCCCATGGTCCGCCAGGCCGCCATTGACGCGCTCGGCAACATGAACGGGACCGTGGTGGCCATCGACCCCAGCAATGGGCGCATTCTGGCCATGGTCAACCAGAAGCTGGCGCTTTCGAGCGGCGCCGAGCCTTGCTCGACCATCAAGATCTCCGTTGCGCTGGCCGCGCTCGAAGAGGGAATCGTCACCAAGGACACGCCGGTGAACCTCGGCCACGGGTATCGCATTAACATGACCACGGCCATGGCGCACTCGGTCAACGCCTACTTTGAGGTGCTGGGGCGCGAGCTTGGCTTCGAGCGCGTGAAGCACTACGCCAATCGGTTCGGCCTGGGCGAACTGGCCGGATACGATATTCCCGGCGAGCACCTGGGCGTTTATCCCGATGAGCCGCTCCCGGCGGACAAGGGTGGCGTGGGGCGCATGTGCTCCTTCGGCGAGGGCATTTCCATGACCCCGCTGCAACTCGGCGCGCTGGTGGCGGCGGTTGCCAACGGCGGCACGCTTTACTATCTCCAGCACCCCACCACTCCCAGCCAGGTCTTGAACTTCCAGCCGCGCGTGAAGCGCGTGCTCAATATCAAGCCGATCCTTCCTGAGGTGCAGGCCGGAATGCTGGGCGCGGTCGACTACGGAACGGCGCGCTCGCTGCGGGCCAGCTTCAAGCAGTTTCCGGTACTCGGCAAGACCGGCACCTGCTCGAATGACGGCACCCGCTTCGGCTGGTTCGCCTCCTACGCGGACACCCAGTACGGCCGCATCGTGGTGGTTTTCTTCCTCGAAGGCGGACGCGCTACCTTCGGTCCCAAGGCCGCCGAACTG
>DASTXK010000224.1:0-4331 GCA_035765555.1 Acidobacteriaceae bacterium | reverse complement strand
AAGGATTTGCGGAAGCCGGGGAGCGCGCTGGTTCCGCTGGTCTATGGAGTCAAGGCGCACACGAGCGCCATCAACGTGGGCGACCGCTTCTTCCTGATGACCGACTACGAGGCCCCAAACACCCGCATTGTGGAGGCGACTCCGGGCGAGCAGCCTTCCGCGTGGAAGACGGTAATTCCCGAGGGAAAAGACGTGATCGACTCCGACAGTGTTGTCGGCGGCAAGCTGTTCGTCTCGCGGCTGAAAGACGTGAAGACCGAGACAACGATCTATTCGCTGGATGGGAAGAAGATTGGGGAGCTGATCTATCCGGGCATTGGAACGGCGTCGATTGTGGAGGGTCGCTCGATGGACCGGATGGGCTTCTACACCTACCAGTCGTTCATTACGCCGCCGTCGATTTATCGCTACGACACACAAACGGGCAAGGCCGACACGTTTTTCAAGCCGAAGGTGCCGTTTGATTCGTCGCAGTATGAGGTGCATCAGGTCTTCTACCGCTCGAAGGACGGCACGCGGGTGCCGATGTTCATCGCCGGCAAAAAAAGGCTGGCGCAGAACGGCAAGGCGCGGCTGCTGATGACCGGCTACGGCGGGTTCGATGTGCCCGAGTTGCCGGAATGGAACCCCGAGTATGCCTGGTGGATGGAGCAGGGCGGCTTCTTCGCGCTGCCCAACCTGCGCGGCGGCGACGAGTATGGCGAGGCCTGGCACAAGGCGGCCATGTTCGGCAAAAAGCAAAACGTCTTCGATGATTTCTTCGCCGCGGCTGAGTATCTGATCCAGAACAAGTACACGACGCCTGAGCGGTTCGCGATTCGCGGGCGGTCGAACGGAGGCCTGCTGATGGGCGCGGCCATGACGCAGCGTCCCGACCTGTTCGGGGCCATCTGGTGCGGCTATCCGCTGTTGGACATGCTGCGCTACCAATACTTCGAGTTTGGGCGGCTGTGGACGACCGAGTACGGCAGCTCGCAAAACGCAAAGGATTTCGCCTATCTGCTGAAGTATTCGCCCTACCAAAACGTCCACAAAGGGACGAAGTACCCGGCCATCATGTTCTTTACCGGCAGCAGCGACACGCGGGTCGACCCGATGAACGCGCGCAAGATGACGGCGCTCATGCAGGCCTCGACGGGAAGCGACCGTCCCATTTTGCTCCACTATTCGCTGAAGGGCGGGCATAGCTCGGGAGTTTCGCTGAAGCAGTTGGTGGAGGACCAGGCGACGGAATTGGGATTCCTGTGGACGGAAACGAGCCTCCATTAGGGGAAACTTTCGTACCCAGCGGTCGAATCCCTTCCCGATAAACCCTTTTTCCGCCGGGCCGATATAGGGTTCAGGCGCGCGGGAATACGTATTTTTATCACTCGCCGCCCATCCCTTGCATTGGCGGAGTCTGAGAGATGGCGGTCTGGACGTCGATGAAGATGGATTGCGGACGGCGATTTGCGCTGGCCGCGCAGGCTTCTCTCGACGGCTTTTGGGAGACCAATCCCCGCACAGGCAAGACCCGTTTTTCTCCGCAATGGCAGCGCATTGCCGGGCTTGAGGCCGAGGAGTATTCCGCCACAATTGACCATTGGATCGAGCGCGTGCATCCGGAGGACCGTCCGGAACTGGAACGCCGTTTGCGGGATTTGCGCGCGGGCCGGACCGACCACATGGAAAGCGAGCACCGGCTGCGGCATGAAAACGGGCGCTGGCGCTGGGTGACGGCGCGGGCCATTGCGCAGCGCGAACAAGGCGGCGCTGGCCTGCGGATTGCCGGGGCCATGACCGACCAGACTGACCGCAAGCTTACCGATCCGGCCACCGGGCTGCCCAACCGCCTGTTCTTCATCGATTATCTGGAGCGGCGCTTTGACGAGGCGCGGCGCAGCGGCAAATGGGACTTCGGGGTATTGTCGCTGGGGCTGGAGCGCTTCAAGCTGGTGAACGAGCAGCTTGGGTACGAGGGCGGAGACGCGCTGCTGGCCGAAACGGCGGCCCGGATTCTGGCGGTCATTGAAGCCTGCGGCTGTGGCTCGGTCCCGGCCCGGCTTACTGCTGCCGATTTTCTGGTGTGCCTGGAAAACAAGCCCGGCGAAGCTCAGGCCATGGAAGCCGCTCGGGTGATCGGCCATCGGTTGCGAAGGCCCTTCGAGTGGCGCGGCCACACGGTTTCGCCCTCGGCGGCGCTGGGGCTGGCAATGGCCGGACCGGGCGTGCTGAACGCCGAGAACCTGATGCGGGACGCCGACACCGCGCATTCCATCGCAAGGGAAAAGGGACGGGGCCATCTAGTTTGCTACTCGCAGGGAATGCGGGAGCGCGCGCTGGCCCGCATGAGGATGGAGGCGGACCTCGAACAGGCGCTCCGCAACCACGCGGACCCCGGCTTCGAGGGTGACAAGGCGGGCGGACGGCTCGTGCTCCATTATCAGCCGGAGATTGACCTTGAGTCCGGCCGCATCATCGGCTTTGAGGCGCTGGTGCGCTGGCACCATCCCGAGCGCGGGCTGGTGATGCCCAATGAGTTCATCCCGCTGGCCGAGGAAACGGACCTGATTCTCCCGCTGGGCGACTGGGGGCTGGCCGAGGCCTGCCGCCAGATCGGCGAGTGGCGCGAGCTTGTCCGCGAGCGCAATCCGCAGCAGGTGCTGGACCTGCGGGTGAGCGTGAATCTTTCCGCCAAGCAGTTTGGCCGGCCCGGCCTGGTGGCCCGCGTGGCCGAGGCGCTGGAGCGGGCGGGAATTTCCCCCTCCGACCTGCGGCTGGAAGTGACGGAGAGCAGCCTGATGTCCCACGAGGACACGGCGCAGGACACCATGCAGGGGCTCCAAAAGCTCGGCGTGGGGCTGCACATGGACGACTTCGGGACCGGATACAGCTCGCTGAACCACCTGCACCGCTATCCATTCGACACGCTCAAGATCGACCGCTCCTTTGTTCAGGCGATGGAAGAGGGGAAGTCCAGCACCGAGATCATCCGAACCATCCTGGGGCTGGCCCGCTCGCTCGACATGGAGGCCGTGGCCGAAGGCATCGAGACCGCGGAACAGGCCGCCCGGTTGCAGTCGCTCGGCTGCAAGCTGGGGCAGGGATACTACTTCGCCCGGCCCATGGACCCGGAAGCCGTGACCGCAATGCTGGCGGCGTAAGAGCAGCCGGTCAGCGGCCAGTAGAAAGCGTCCGGGGGTTCAGGGTCCAGCGTTCAGAAAAATAGTCAAAACCAGTAAGATCTAGAAAATAAAGGGTTAGATTTGTAAAATCTAGAAAACAAAGGAGAAGCAAGGGTTCAAGGGACAGGGGTCAGGGGCCAAGGAGAGGCAAAGCTGCCCTGTGGAAAACTTTTGTCAAGAGGTAAATCTTATAAACAGCTTAGAATCAGCGACTTGAATTTGCATGTAATTAGGGTCTGATTTGGTATTCTGAACTTAAGAGAGATGTTTTGAAGGCGCAGCCATCAGGTTGCGCCTTTTGCTTTGTGCGTTTCCCACCCTTTCGCAAAAAAACGCGAAAGGATGGGGCACCCAGAGCTGTTTCTGGATTTTGCGAGATTTGAAGGAGGAATGAGCATGTCGAACGCCGCCGTCGTTGTGCCGCAATGCACCCACATCAAGAACAACGGAGAGGTCTGCGGATCGCCCGCCGTGTCGGGGACCGAGTTCTGCTATCACCACTCGGCGGTGAAAACCGCGCTCGCCAAAGCGCCCCAGGGCAAGGCTCCGATTGAAGGATTCGCGCCCATTCCCTTTGTGTTTCCCGAGGACCGCGCCTCGATGCAGATCAACTTTTTCCTGCTCCTACAGGCCTTCAACGAGCAGCGCATCGACCAGAAAACCTACCGGCTCATGCTGAGCATGTTGAAAGCGATGGCAAAGAATCTGGGCAAGACGGGGTCATTGGTGGAACCCAGCAATGACGCGGTCAGCAAAGAAACGGCCAGCAAAAAGGCGGTCAGCAGAAAAGTGGCCAGCGAGGAAGAGGAGGAGGATCCCTTCGCCGATCTGCACGGTCTGCCTCAGGAGCAATTCGACGCGGCCGTAAGGGAGCGCGTAGACAAACTGCTGGACCATTGCGCCGCTGAGGGTCAGAAGGAAGCGGCTGCGAACGGCAACGGCAAGCACTGAGGGGCTGAACGCTGATCCCCGGGCCCGTTCAGGCCGGCAGCGGCGTTGCTGTGGATAGATCAGAGGATTCGGTTTGCGCGGCCTGGGCGTAGTTGTCCGGGCTTTGCAGCGGCTTGCGGGCGCGGAAGCGGAACGCGAAGCGGGTGATGTCCACCTGCACGCCTTCAAATCCGGCGGCTTCGAGGCGGCGGGGCAGCGGGTGCGGGTCCACCATGG
>DASTXK010000223.1:0-10470 GCA_035765555.1 Acidobacteriaceae bacterium | reverse complement strand
ACCGAAGCCGCCGGGGAAAACGACCAGCGCCTTGGCCAGATAGGCGAACCAGTACTTGCGCATAAAGAAGTAGTGGAACTCGAAATTGAGAGAGGGCGTGATGTAGCGGTTGGGGTACTGCTCGAAAGGCAACCGGATGTTCAGCCCAATGGTTTTGCCGCCGGCCTCGTAGGCCCCTCTATTCGCGGCTTCCATAATGCCGGGGCCGCCGCCGGAAGTAACGACAAAGCGGTGGCGGCGCGAGCGCAGAGTGCGGCTCCACTGGGTAAGCATGTAGGCCAGACGGCGGGCGTCCTCATAATATTGGGCCATTTCCACGGCAGCTTTGGCGCGGCGCAGGCGGAGTTCGCTGGCGGTGCCTTGCTCGATTTCTGGCTGGCTGGCCGGCTGTT
Organism: Acidobacteriaceae bacterium; assembly: GCA_035765555.1. Classification (GTDB taxonomy): domain Bacteria; phylum Acidobacteriota; class Terriglobia; order Terriglobales; family Acidobacteriaceae; genus Silvibacterium. Next base: position 10,078 of record DASTXK010000223.1, on the reverse strand, counting down.
CGTGCGATGGAGCGGGGCGTGCCGCTCCTGTGTTTTCCAACAGCTCCAGCTCGTGGCTGGCTTCGTCGGGAGCGTGAAAGCGCGCGGACCCGAAGAAGACCACGGTGTCGCGAATGCGCTCGCGGCGGAAGCGGGCCAGCGGCTCGGAGTACTCGGAGAGAATTCGCACCAAACGCCCATCCGGGCTGTTGAGAAACAGAGGGTTCTCGTAGGCGAGGGGCGCGCTGGCTAAAGGCTGGGGCGGTTTTCTGGACATAGGAGGTTTGGTTTATCTCAGCTTGAAGCGGATGGCGTCATCCACGGCTATCCATATATTGAGGAGACCGAGGCCGGAAACAATGCCCCGGGTGATTCCGTTGAGGGCGAGAAAGGCCAGGTGCGGGAAGTGGAGGAGCAAATGGTTGTTGTTCCAGAAGTGTGTCCAGGGCAGAACGACGATGATGAGGCCCAGATAGAGGCGAACGACCACGCGGACGGACAGCTCAAGGTATTGCAGCCAGGGAGGAACCCGTCCGGAGCGCGGCTCCTGACCCGAACCGGAGGGTGTCGGCGCCGACGGGCCTCCCTGGGGAAATAAACTGGGCTGCTGCGACATGGATGGTTTGATTCTATAGGGAGAGAATCGGAAGGGGCGAGGGGACTGGGATGGGGCCGTCCGCGGCCTTATTGCCGATTTACCCCTGCTGCCAATAATTTAGAAAAATTTTTGCACGACTTTTTTAACGGGCGGTGGTCTAATGAAACTGGCTCCTCTGCTCCCCCCTGTTTCCCTTCCGCCTGGTTCCCATTGTGCTGAGAAGAAGTATTGAAATGTCAGCAGTAAGAAAGGACCACCCGTGCAAAGCAAATTCAGGTTTGTGCGAAATTTTGGAATTTTTGTGGGATGTTTAGCCCTTCTGGCCGGCGGCGCGGCCCTTATCTCATGCGGCACGAATGGCGGCGCGCCGGGCAGCGGAATGGGCAAGGCAATGGTTTCCATCAGCGATCCGGCAACCTGCGCCGGACCGGATGGGCCATACGCCCATGTATATGTCACGATCACGGACGTGCAGGCCAGCACCAGCGCGACGGCCGGCAATTCGGACTCGGGCTGGGCTGACCTGACCCCTAACCTTTCGTCGCAGCCGAAGCAGATTGACCTGCTTGGCCAGGCGGACAACAAGTGCTTTCTGGCGACGCTGGGCGACGCGCAGGAATTGCAGGCCGGCAACTATCAGCAGATCCGGCTTAAGCTGGCGAGCAACACGACTTCCGTTTCAAATAACGCCTGCGCAAGCGCGGGAACCGCCAACTGCGTGGTGCTGACCGCCGATGACAGCGTTCATGCGCTTCAGCTTTCGAGCGAAGCCAAGACCGGCATCAAAATTCCCTCCGGCCAGATCGCATCGGGAGGCTTCAACATAGCGGCGGGCCAGACGAAGGACCTGGACATTGACTTCAATACCTGCGCCTCGATTGTTCAGGAAGGCAACGGGCAGTATCGCCTGAAGCCGGTGCTGCACGCGGGAGAGGTGAGCACGACTTCCACCTCGATCAACGGGACGGTGCTGGACAGCGCAACCGGGAAGCCCGTTGATGGACAGGTGATGGTGGCGCTGGAGCAGAAGGACTCGGCTGGCGTGGACCGGATCGTGATGACCACGATGACAAACACCGATGGGTCGTTTGTGTTCTGCCCGATTCCGGAAGGGACTTATGACGTGGTGGTCGTGGGAATGGGCACGAGCGGCACGGCATATCAGCCGTCCATTGTGACGGGAGTCGCGAATGGGCAGACCACCGGCACAGTGAATCTGTACGCGGGCACGGCGGGAACAGCGACGTTCACCGGTATGGTGACATCGCAGAACAGCTCAAGCGCCGGAACCGTGGCGGACGTGCAGTTGAGCGCGCTGGAAACCGATTCGGCGAGCGGCGCAACGTTCACGATTCCGCTGCTGCCGACTGCGACGCAGTCTTCGGCAACGCTGATGGTGGAGACGGCGGCCTCTTCGGGTACGCTGACCTGTCCATCGGGAACGGACTGCGCGAACTACACGATGGTGGTTCCGGGTGGCGGCGCGTATATCGGCGCGTATGCCACGACGGGATCCACGCTGACGCAGAGCGCGGCGCTGGCAACCTACGTGATTGACGGCACGACGGAAACCTGCACTCCGATGGAGGCGAAGTCGGCGGCAAACGCGCTGACGGGCACGGGGCCGTTCACCATCACGGTGTCGAACGCGCTGGCATTCGTGGCCTGCCAGTAAACAGCAGCAGAAACAAAACAGGCCGGGAGCAGAAATGCTTCCGGCTTGCTTTTTGTGGGACGCTTAATTATGCGTTCGCCGAAGCGTAGCGCTTTGGGCGCTTGTTGGCCTGGAGAATCTTCTTGCGGAGCCGCAGGGACTTGGGCGTAACCTCGACCAACTCGTCTTCGGCGATGAACTCGATGGACTGCTCCAGGTTCATGGCGCGAGGCGGCGCGAGGCGCACGGCTTCGTCGGCGGTGGAAGCGCGCATGTTGGTGAGCTTCTTTTCGCGGACGACGTTCACGTCGAGGTCGTTGTCGCGCGAGTGCTCGCCGATAATCATGCCCTCGTAGACCTCGACTCCGGGCGGAACGAAGAGAACGCCGCGGTCTTCAAGCCCTTCGAGCGCGTAGGCCGTGGTGGACCCGGGACGGTCGGCGACCAGCGCTCCGGTGGGGCGCTGCGGAATTTCTCCCTGATAAGGCATGTATCCATCAAAGATGGAGTTCATGACGATGGTGCCGCGCGTTTCGGTCAGCAGCTCGCTGCGGAGGCCGATCAGCCCGCGTGACGGAACGCGGAATTCGAGCCGGACGCGGCCCTGGCCGTGCATCTTGACCATCTCGCCCTTGCGGGGCCCGAGCCGCTCGATGACGGTTCCGACGAACGTGTCGGGGATGTCAATGGTGAGGTGCTCGACCGGCTCCATGACTTTGCCGTCGATGGTGCGGGTGACGATTTCGGGGCGGCCCACCATCAGTTCGTAGTCTTCGCGGCGCATCATTTCAATGAGGATGGCAAGCTGAAGCTCGCCGCGTCCGAGCACCTTGAAGCTGTCGGGGCTGCCGGTCTCTTCCACGCGGATGGAGACGTTGGTCAGCAGTTCCTTATCGAGACGCTCGCGCAGATTGCGCGAAGTGACGTAACGGCCTTCGCGTCCGGCCATGGGCGAATTGTTGACGGAAAACTGCATCGCAATGGTCGGCTCGTCAATGACGATGGGCGGCATGGGCGAGGGATTTTCGATGCTGGTGATGGTCTCGCCGATAGTGATGCCGGTGACTCCGGCGACAGCGACGATGTCTCCCAGCTCGGTTTCGGTAATGTCGATGCGCTTGAGTCCGCTGAAACTGAAGAGCTTGGTGATACGGGTTTTTTCGAGCGAGCCGTCGAGCTTGGAGATGTAAACCTCATCGCCGGTGCGGAGCATCCCGTTGTAGACACGGGAGATGGCGAGGCGCCCGAGGTAGTCGGAGTAGTCGAGATTTGCGACCTGCATTTGTAGCGGCGCATGGGGATCTCCGGTGTGAGCGGGGATGGTTTCAAGAATCTGCTCGAAGAGCGGCTGAAGGTTTTCGCCGGGCTGGGCGATGTCTTTGGTCGCGGTGCCGAGCTTGCCGTTCGTGTAAAGAACAGGAAACTCAAGCTGGTCCTCGTTGGCGTCCAAATCGATGAAAAGATCGTAGACCTCGTTCAGCACTTCCTGAGGGCGCGCGTCGGCGCGGTCAATCTTATTGATGGTGAGGATGACGGGCAGGCCGGCTTCGAGCGCCTTCGACAGCACATAGCGGGTCTGCGGCAGCGGGCCTTCGGAAGCATCGACGAGCAGCATGACGCCGTCGACCATTTTGAGCGCGCGCTCCACCTCGCCGCCAAAGTCGGCGTGGCCGGGCGTATCGACAATGTTGATCTTCTGGTCGTGATAAAAGATGGCCGTGTTCTTGGCGAGGATGGTGATGCCGCGCTCGCGCTCCAGCTCGTTCGAGTCCATGACGCGCTCGGCAACGGCCTCGTTGGCGCGGAAGGTGCCGGACTGGCGAAGCATGGCGTCGACAAGCGTGGTCTTGCCGTGGTCAACGTGGGCGATGATGGCGATGTTTCTGATGGTGCTCAAAGTATTGTCCTGGTCTCTTTCTGTTCAGTCTGAAGCACGATGGTGCTCACAGGGATTTCCTAATTTCTTTCTCAGCGGTTCGAGCGGGGTGTCCCGGTGTTTTGATCTGGGCGCTAACGGGGTCGATCTTTCTCAGCAGCCGCAAAAACGGCGGCAAGATCGATGCGGATGGCGCTTTCCGGAATGGAGAAGGTAGCGGTCTCCGCCCATCGCTCCGTGGATGCATCAAAGCCTTTGCGCGCGTGGGGATCGACCACCCAGATGCTGTTGACGCCCATGCGGCGGTAGTCGTCGAGGCGGTCCGCATAGTGCGGCATACGGTCGTCCGGCGCGACGATTTCGATGACGGCGACGGGCGGCGTGTCGACGGCTCCGTCGGCGGGGGCATCTTCAGCAAGCAGCGCGATGCTGGCCACCCGGACATGCGAGGCCGAGGTCTGAATGCGTATCTCGGAGCGGGCGTGAATGCACCAGTCCTGAGCGTGCTGGTTTACATAGCGGAGAAGGTCTTGCTGGATCTTTTGATGGTCGGGGCCGCCCATTTCTCTTGGCGCAACGATTCCGTCCACATAGTCGCAATCCGGCTCGTAGCTCGTATGCAGATACTCGCTCATGGAAATCGGAAGTGGGGCCGCGGCTGCCATTGAATAGGATGGCCGAATAGAGTCCGGCGCAGGGCTTCTCTTCCAGTTTAGCAGTGATGTAGGGGCTTACCGGCAGCTTTACCGCTATCGAGCACGATCTTCATCAACGTCAGCGAAAATCGCCGCCAGATCGACATTGATCGCGCTTCCGGGCACGGCGAAATGGGCGGTTTCGATCCAGTCTCCGGAGGAGCAGTCGAAACCCTTTCGCGTGACCGGATCAACGACCCAAATGCTTTTGACGCCCATGCGGCGGTAGTCATCGAGCCGCTGCGTGTAACGTGAAACGCGGTCCTCAGGCGAAAGGATTTCTATCACGGCCACAGGCGGGGTCTGGATCACCTGCTCACGAGGCGCGTCCACGGAGATCACCGCCACGTCGGCGATGCGGACGCGCGTAGCCGCGGCGCGGATGCGGATTTCCGGAACCGCGCGAATTCCCCATTCGCGTTTGTGCTGCCTGAAATAAGCAAGAAATGCATCTTGCAATTGCGCGTGGTCTAGCTCGCCCAAATTTCTCTCCTCGATTTTGCCGTCCACATAGTCGCAATCCGGGTGGTAGCTCGTATGCAGATACTCGCTCATGGAGATCGGAAGTTGGGTTGCGGTGGCCATCGGTTTCCCTGCTTTCCCTATAGTTTATCAACCTCTTGCGGGGATTACTCGTATTTCAGCGACTCTACGGGATCGAGTTGCGCAGCGCGATTGGCCGGGAGCGTTCCGAACAGAATGCCGATCACGACCGAGGTGAGGAGCGCGATGACAATGGACCAGGGGCTGATAGGAATGTTGAACGAAGTGAAGAAACGGGCCGATAGGGGCAGCGCAAGGCCAACAATCGCACCCACGACTCCCCCGGCAAGCGAGATGAAGATTGCCTCAATCAAAAATTGCAACTTGATTTCGCGGGCAGTCGCGCCCAGCGCCTTACGAATGCCAATCTCGCGGATGCGCGAGCGCACCGTCGCCAGCATGATGTTCATAATGCCGACGCCGCCCACGGCCAGCGTAACGGCGGAGATGAGCAGCAGCCCAATCGTTAGGGCGTTGGCGACAATCGCGGCCGTGGTCAGCACAGCCGTAAGCGTGGTGGCGGTATAGACGGAATTGGGCTGGTGGCGCGCCTGCACGATTTTTTTGATTTCGCGGGCGGCCGATTCCACATCGTTGCGGTCGCGGATGGAGAAAAAGATGTCCTTCACGTTATCGGTCCCAGTGAAGTAGCGGGCGACCGAATATGGAATAAGGATGGTCTGATTGTCGATCTCGGTTGAGCCGAAGGTATCGACGCTCTCCTTAAAGGTCCCGATGACGGTGAAAGGTATTCCGCGAAGCTGAAAGGTCTTGTTGATGGCCGCGTCCGCGCTCCCGAACATCTGCGTGGCGAAGGGCACCGTGACGACGGCGACCTTGGTGTGGGTGGTCTCGTCCTCGTCATCGAAAAAGCGGCCTGAAAGAACGACCAGGTTGCGCACATTTCTATAGGCAGGGCTGACACCAAGCACCAGCACGTCCTTAACCACGCCTCCGCCAAAGCTGACCCGGTCGTGCATCTGGAGTAGCGGCGAGGAGTAGGCCACAGCAGGCACCTGCTCCTGCACGGCGATCTCGTCGTCGCGGGTAAGAAAGTCGTTGTTGGTAGTCACGTTGCCGGCGGTGCCTCCGCCGGAGTAGCCAAGATCGACCATGTTGGTGCCGATTTTGGAGAGCTCGTCGAGGATGTACTGCTTGCCGGTGAGGCCGATGGTGGCGACAAGAATGACGGAAGCCGAGCCGATGACCATCCCCAAAGCCGTGAGAGCAAAGCGCACCTTGCTGGTCTTAAAGCTGTCGACTGCCAGCTTGACAATCTCGCTGAAGACCATGGTCCGCTTGGCGCTCTCCAGCGTGCGCTGAAAAGAGTGGCGGCTGCGGTGCGTGCGCGGGGGCTGGGTTGCGGTAGAATTCATGTCCTCTTTCTTGATCCTACTCGCGCCGTGAAGGATTCAAAAGACGGGGCGCGCGGGCGCGAAATCGTTGGCCAAGGAGCGGTGTGAGGGCTCGACCGGACTCATTTCAATTAAACTGAGATTACGCGGAGAGGTGGCCGAGTGGTTGATGGCTCCGGTCTTGAAAACCGGCATACCCGAAAGGGTATCGGGGGTTCGAATCCCTCCCTCTCCGCCATGTATGTTTAAATTCAACAGCTTACAAGATATGAACCCGCAGTACCCTTAGAATTCCCCGCAAATTTGCAGGTTTCCGCATGGTGATGGAACTGGAGAGTGTTCTCTGGCGGGAGCCATATGCGCCGCTTTGTCGGCGTTTCTCCAATCGCCATTTCGGCAGTTCCCTTACAACGCGCAAGAGAGTCGGAGAAACTTGACGTCAGCGCCAACAGCATGATCTGGTCCGAACTTGAGTTCGAGTTCAGACGGCCAGAATGTTTGGCGAAATCGCAGGGAAAAATTGCGATTGTATGAGATTACTGGTTGGCAGTTGATGCGGACTTTGCCGGCCGGCCGAACGACTGCTCGCGCCAGTCCATGGGGATCGAGGCGAGCAGATCGCCGAGCGAGAGAGGAAGCGACTCGGGCCGGGTCATCAGGCTTTCAATTGACCGCGGGCTGAGTTGAACTAGCTTCATCAGCGTGCGGATAAAGCGGGATGAAACTCCATCGATATCAGCCAACTGCGCGATCTTCTTTGCTTTGCCCGTGGTGATCTGCTCGTACCAGCAGCGTGCGCGAGCGATGGCTTTGAGGATTGCCTGGCGGCTAGCGTCGGTCGTTATGTTTGTGTTGCCGACAATGAGACGTAAAGCACGGCCCTGCCGAACGTAGCGAAACGGGCACTCGACCGAAGCGAAGGGCGGGAAGTCGACTCCGGGCTGAACGCCGCCAAGGATCTCCTTAACTAGTGCCGGTACGCGCAAGCGGATCTCAACATGCGCAGGTTGGATGACGACACGTTCGATGACAATCTTTAAAGACTGCGTGCGGTCCCCGGCGATGCGCTCGCGCCAGCTCTGCGCTGTCGCAGCAGCCTGTGCGATGATGCGGTCGAAGAAACATTCTGGTGCTACGGTTGTTTCGTCGCGAAGCGCGGCGAGTAGCTGGGTAGGCGTTTGCAGCCATCCAAGCATGCGATCGACCACAGCCTTTTCGAGGTCATGCGCCGGGATGCGGGCCACACCTCACGGCTGCGCTCCTCGATGAGAGCAACGTTGCCGAATTCGCGGCGCGCCCTCTGCACGGCTTCATCGCGCGGGATTCCTTCTTCCACCAGTTCGTCGATCCTTTCCTCGATGTGTTCACGAATCGAAACGGAGAGATCGGAATAGCGCCGTCTGCGAGGAAAGAAAAGATTTCTGATGGATGGCATTCGAGCGACCCTCAAGCCCTGGACACGGCCAGCACCCGCTGAATTCCGTTGAACATCTGCTCGAAGCTGGAGGTTTCCTGTTCGAGGCGGCGACGTCCAGCGCGAGTCAGCTTATAGATTCGGGTCGGACGGCCTTTGGAGGAGATGCCTTCTTCGGAATCAAGCAACCCTTCCCGCAGCATGCGCTGGAGGGCCGGATAGAGTGAACCTTCTTCAATCCGCAGCAAATCATCCGATACCTGGGGGATGTGCTTTACCAACCCGTAGCCGTGCATTGGCTTCAGGCGAAGAGAGTGCAGAATCATCAGCTCCAGCGCACCTGAAAAAAGATCGCGGCGGTCAGAATCCTTCGTCATATTTTTTTAAGTACCTCAGATAACTATGTGTCAAATAGCTATCTACGAAATAAATTTCCGACGCATGTGTCGTCAAATAGATGCCCAGCAGCGCCGCCGCTAAGGGACCAACATCACCGACCCCTGCCAGAATGCAGCACGACGGCCCGACGGATCCAGCACGCTCACCTGGCATTGGTACTGGCCGGGCTTCAGCTTGCCCAGTCGTACCTGGAAATTGAGCGGAACCACGCCCAGCCGTGTCGTAGGCTCCGGCGTCACCGCGATTGGAGGCGTCTCCATCGCCAGCTTCTGGTCGCGGTAGAAGCTCACATACGCGAACAGCGGCGTCGCCGCCGGGTCGGCTGCCGATTCCGCCGTGTTTGTCACGCCCGCTTTATCGCGCTCATAGGCCTGTAGGTAGACGTACATGGGCCGGTCAATATCGAAGACGCGCGTGACACTCGGAATCAGCTTCTGCCCATTCTGCACCAGCGGATTTGCGGTGTCGTCCTTTGTCTGCTTCTTGCCGCGCATGGCGTTGTAGAGCGCATCGTTCACGTCCACTTTCTGGCTGCTCAGCACCACGGAGCTGAGTGCGAGCCGCGTCGTTACTTTGTTCAGATCTGGAATCGTGAACTGCGTCTCAAACGTGCCGATGCGGCCTGTCTTATCGTCGCGCGCCAGAAATTTGATCGAGTACTTCCCGGGAAACAGCGTGAACCCCGAGTCGTACTCCACTGGACGGCGTGCTAACTGCGCCGCAGTCGCGTCGGACAGTTTGATGTTCACATAATCCCGCACATTGCTCATGGTCATGCCGGTGGTGGCATCTTTCACCTCGCACACAAAGTCGATCAGCGTGTGCTCCGCGCCGAACTTCTTCGCCAGCGCCAGCTCGCGCCCCGGAATCTTCACGATGATCGGTACGTAATACTCGGCGCGGTTGAGTTGGAAGTAGTCGATCTCCATAGCAATGGTCAGATCCGTGATTGGATCGCCCAGCATCAGCGCATCCTCAAGTTGCCGCTCCTTGTCCGCATCTGTGAATTTATTGAACGTCTTGTTCGCGTAGTAGCCCTCGCGGTAGTCCAGCTTCGCCGCCAGCGGCGAGCCAACCGTAATCTTCACCCTCCGGAAATGCCCGTTCTGCGCCGTGTTCGTCGTGTAGTATCCGACGATGTAGTAGTCCTCAATCGCCTTTTGCGCGCGGACGATCCCCTGCGTCAGGTCGTTATTATCGAACAACGCCTTGCCGCCCGTGTCCGCGCCCAGCGAATACATCGTGTCCTGCGACTGCTGGAACTGCTGCGTGACCGCCTTTGCCGCCGCGCCCGTATACATCCCCTGGTTCCCTGGCGATCCCTGCGACGCATCTCCCAGCGGCGCTTCCGCAACCAGGCCACGCGCATCCACGGGCCAGAACGACACTCCCGCCCGCACTGCCGCGTCGATGGTCGCGTGCAGCTGCGCCAGATTGTCCAGCCCGCTCATCCGCATTCCGCTCGCAAAATAAATCAGCGATTTTTTTTCGCTCAGGCTGCCCAGCATCTTCGCCGCGGTCATCAGCGCCGAGAGCTGCCGGTCGTTGTTGAAGACATTGAACTC
>DASTXK010000222.1:0-12274 GCA_035765555.1 Acidobacteriaceae bacterium | reverse complement strand
CGAGTGGGTGAGCGTCAAGTGAATCATAGATTCAACCGTTTGGAGAAGAAGACCCACTGCTTAAGTTCCGGGCGGATGATCGAGTAACCGAAAGTTGGATCTCAATGGATGACTTCAGGGCGAGTTCATTCATCCAGGTGGGCGTTTCCTGACCGACACCTTATGGAACGGCCGGATCGTTGCGATTCGGCCATTGATTTTGTTGGGTTTAAGATTCCTGTTTTTAGGAGTCTTTTGTAACAGGGTGCGTGGAGGTCTCGGACGGCGGCGCCTGGCGCATACAAATCACCTCGCGCGTAAGCGCGAACAAAACTTCATTGCCGACAAAAAAAACCGAGAATGCAGCTTCGCTCAAGCCGCTGCTTGAACCCGCTCTGATTTGGAGGCGGAGTGGGTCGCAACGACTAACGACAGAGGCCAGGATTGTATTTTCGCTATCAGTATTACTTAATGCCGTTCACCTAAATGGCAATAAACACTTCCAACATCACTTGCTGGTCAGGTTTGGTGTCGGTGCGGAATCAGTTGAATGAGACTGATTCAGCGCGGCGCACAGGTTGAACTCTTGCTTTGCGAGGCCGCTCTTGTTTTCCTTCTGGTAGATTCGCCCAAGCTCAAAGTGCAGAGCCGATATCTTAGGAGCGAGTGCGATTGCCGACTTGTATTCACCTTCGGCCTTGCTAAGTTTCCCAACGCTTTCGTAGTTGCGCCCGAGGGCCTCATGTGACTTCGGGTTCGCCTCGTCCAGTCGCACAGCCTTTACCAGATAAGTTGTGGCTTGAATGTTCTCTCCCTGCTGCATTAGCAGAAGGCCGAGATCCAGATATGGCTGTGGGTCGACATGACCACCCCTCGCTTCCCAATTGATGGCGGTCCTATACGCATTAGCGGCTTCGCCGGTCTTACCGAGCCCCGCCAATGCCAGGCCAAGGTTGTATTCCGCACGAATATCTCGTGGATTGAGTTTAAGCACATGATGAAAGGCCGTGATCGCTTCCTGAAAGCGATTTTCGTTGTATTGAGTGCGGCCAAGATAATACCAATAAAGTGAGTTTCCAGGCTCCCACTCTGTCGCCGTGGTCAACCATTTGTCCGCATCGGGATAGTCGCCAAGCAGAATATAGTCCATCGCGACTACCGCCAAGTCGTTCGCATCCGGCTTTTGGTAGCGTGCGCCAGTCGTGTATTCGGCCAGCGAATCTTTCGCCTTGTTCTCCCGGTAAAGAATGTACCCAAGAAGATTGTGTCCAGCGGGGGAGTTGGGCTCGCGTAGAAGATAGGCTCGGGCATCCGACTCCGCCTTCGAGTAGCTGCCGTGCTCTATTTCGCTTGCAATGATCCGTAGCTGAGGGTCGGTTTCCATCGCCGATCTCGAAATTATCTGGCCGGGCGAAGAAGACCCGGCCTTCGGGGTCTGCCCACGCGCAGCAGGCACAGGGAGCAGGGCGATTGCTATCGCAAAGACTCGAAACACCCGACTACTAAAAGCCGTCGTGTGCCGCGTAGCTCGGTCCAGGATCATTGACATCAAGAATAGACGATCCGTGAAATAAAATGGCCGGATGCCATTGCGGACATCCGGCCTGGGGAGGACAGCAGTTAAAACTGGATCCTGAAAGTGGCCTGGCCCTGGCGATTGATGATGGCCGAGCCTTCACCGGTTACTTCTCCGAATGTAGAGTCGTTGATATTAGTATCCGGCCCGTAAACGATGGTTCGATTGAAGGCATTGAAGTAATCCATTCGAAGCAGCGCGCTTACTTTTTCTCCGAAGTGGAAGTGCTTGGTCGCCCCGATGTCTTCCATGCGCGTGGGAGGATTGCGCAATGATGCATAGTTTCTTGCCGAATTGCCCAGCACGTATTGATTTGCCGTCGGAGTGAAGGCATCGGTGGTGAACATTTTTGGCGGCGAGCTGAGCTTGCCGAGAAAGTAGTCTTTCGCCCGGCCATAGTCGAACGTCTTACGCTTGGCTCCATCGACCACCAGCGGACGGTTGAATCCATTGATTCCTCCGCCTCCTGCGTTGATACCCAGAGGAGTGCCTCCCGCATAGTCGAGAATGGCGCTGATTTGCCATCCACCGAGGACCTGACCCGTCAATCGGTTGTTGTTAAAGAATTTCTTGCCGCGGCCGGCAGGCAACTCGTATGTGGCCGCAAACCGAACGAGGTATTTCTGGTCATTATTGGAGACGGCGTACTCCGGCCGTTGATCGTACTTATTCAACGGAGTATTGAAGAATGCCGCGAAGAGGCGATCATCATTGCTCAAAGTTCTGCCGAGGGTCAGCGACGCCAGGTAGCTCAATCCTCCGCTGAATCTTTTTTCGCCCTGCAACTGCAACGCATTGTAAGTCGAGCGCCCACTCAAGTCATAGAGGTTCTGCACGTTGGAGTACTGCGGAAAAGGACGAAGCGCCTGCATCACGGTTGCACCTCCCCCAAAGTCACTTGTGAAGGCTGGATAGGGATTCTTGATGCCGGCTGCCACTGCCGCGGGCGAGTCCACCGATTGGCTGAGCAGAGACCCATATTTCAGAATGGATGGATTGGGCTGATTGATAGGGTTCAATCCTGAGGGCAAATGCAGAGCGCGGTTGCCGGTATAAGCGGCGGACAGAAACATGTCCCAGGGCAATTCTCTCTGGACCGACAGGTTCCACGCCACATCGTATGGGTTTCTGCCGAGATCACGATTGAAGTAACCGATGCTATGGCCATTGTTAATGGTTGAACTGAAGGGATTCTGCGGAGGAATGGGCATCTGGTTTGCGTCCCAATCGCCATAGCCCGGTGTGCTGCTGCCAGTGGAGGACCGGCTAAACGTGCCGGCCAACGAATTCCCCATGACTGGAACCACGTTTGCCGTGCCGAATTCGTAAGCTCCGCCCTGCAGGAAGGTGACATAGCTCCCCGCCTGTAGAACCGTTTTATTGTTGATCATCCAGGAGAGGCCAAGTCTCGGTCCGAAGTCCTTCCAGTCGATGCTTGCTCGGTTGTACCCGGCGCAACCCTCGCAATTTCCAAGCCGGGTGGCGGCACCGGGCAGGCCGGCCGCTCCGGGGTTCTGCGCTGTCTCGTCGAGGAAAACGATGTAATTGTGGTTTTCGGTGAACGGAACCGTAATGTCCCAGCGGAGCCCGGCGTTCACAGTAAGACGATTGTTCACCTTAATGTCATCTTCTATGTAAGGCGAAATAGCCAGGTTCCTTAGCTCCATCTCCAGAGCAAAGGTGCGGTTTGCTGAATCGACCTGGCCGAGTAGAAAGCTGGCGAACGAGCTTCCGTACCGCTGGAAATTGGGATCGCTGGAGTCGGACGTGGATGTTTGCGCCTGGCTGAAGTTGAACTGGCCTCCACAGGAGGTGCAGGACTGCTGGTCTTCGTAAGCGCGGCGAATTTCACCGCCGATATTGAAGGTGTTGCGGCCTTTGGTCCAAAGCCAATTGTTTACGATGGAAATTCCAAGCTGGCGGTCGCTGTTGGCTGTTTCCCCGGGGGAGACTCCCCAATTCGTGATGGCGTTCTGTCCATTAAATGTGACGTTCGGAAAGACGGTGCTGCCTTGCACGCCTGAAAAGGTGACTCCGTGCAGCGCGTTGGATTGGCCGTCAAGCTTGCCCAGCCAGCCGATGCCCGCCGTCATCACCAGGTTAGACGTCAGGGTGTTCACATAATTCAGCAGAAAGCCGGTAGCGTAGTTGTAGTTGTTCTGGCCGCTCTCCAACTGGTTGGTGAGGGGCACGATTGGAGCATAGCCGATCGGCGTGGTCAATTGATTGTCGCGCCACATGGTGAAGTGCAGGCTCTGCGCCGAATTGAGAGTGTGATCCAGCGTGAAACCGTAAAGGTTTTCGTCGATCGGCGTCCCGTGGATCACCGGCGACTTATTGCTTTGCAGGCCGTAGTTGGTGCCGGGGCGATCAGGCGCGGGAATGGACGGAAGGATCGCCTTCGCAAGCGCGCTGAACCGTGTCGTGGGGATTTTGTTTTCAGGGAAAGGCTGGCCTGTTTGCGGATCATAGATTGGGATCATCGTCCCGCTTGAATCCACGAAATTGCTGAAGTCGCCCTGAGTCATCGCAACCGTGGGCACCGTTCCGATGGAGGTGAGAGCGTGGTTCTGCCGGTACCAGTCCGAAGTAAACAGGAAGAAGGTACGATTGCGGCCATCGTAGACTTTGGGAACGATGACGGGACCGCCGATGGTGAATCCAAAATCATTCTGGTGATCGATGGGCGGGATTGGCTTGCCCTGCGCATTGAAGTTGGAGGGGAAGAATCCGTCGGAGTCGAACATGCTGTTGCGGTTGATCTCAAAAGCGTCGCCGTGCAGTTGGTTGGTGCCGGAGGCCATGTTGTAGGTGAAGGCTCCCTGCGCCAGGCCGTACTGGGCTGAGAAAGTCGCCCGCTCCACGCGGAACTGATTCACCAGCTCATAAGGCGGATTCATGTAGGTTTGCTGGCCTTCAAGATTCGGCTGCACCAGCGGAATTCCGTTGAAGAGCACCTCGTTCTGATAGTTGATGCCGCCGTTAACTTCATGGGTAAAAGTATTGCCCTGAACTCCCGGCGAAAGAAAGACGAATTGATCGATCTGCCGTGCGTTCCCGCTCAACTCAATTGGCAGAGCGTTCAGCACTTTCGGCTCGAGAGTGGTGCCCACGCCGGGGGAGGTGGTGTTCAGCCCGACCGAGCTGGCCGTCACCCGAACGGTTTGCGAAGCGGCGCCTGGAACCAGCGTGATATCCACCGTCGGCGTGGATCCCACTTCGACGTTCACATCCGTTTTCAAATACCGCTGGAAACCGCTCACTTCGACGGAGACGGAATAGTGACCCGGTTTCACGCCGCTGAACGCGTAGGTGCCCGCCCCGGTCGTCACAGCATGGGCGGCGGTTCCGGTGGCTTCATTGGTGATTGTGACGTTGGCCCCGCCGACCACCGCGCCGGTCGGGTCGGTGATGCTTCCGGTCATTCCGCTCAGAGCCTGCCCGAACAAGCTGCCGGGCCATAGTAAGACGAACAAGACAACGAGCGCGAGACAGAGCAGGCCTCCTGTCATTTCGCGCTTCCATTTGATATCGATCCTCATTGCAAGCCTCCAAATCACAGACATCCGTGTTTTTCCTTTGGTTTGTGCTGGTTCCGAATTTCATTGCCGACGCTATCGCCCACGCCGTACCGATGTCTTGTGGTTCTGCTGAACTTTTCCTGAGGAACTTCTGAGCCATTTATTTACAGGATTTCCGATGCTTCTATCCGTACCACGCCGGGGCTTGATGGCCTGACTATAATGCTGTCGGAGGGATTGCTTGCAAGGGAGCTTTCGTATCGGTGAATGGCGCGTTCAGCCGCAGATCAACTGCGTGACCAGAGACGGTACGGATATTCACCTCGAACCAAAGGTGATGCAGGTGCTGGTGCTGCTTTCCGAGCACCAGAGCGAAGTCGTTTCAAAGGATCGGCTGCTGCAGACCGTGTGGCCGGGGGTTTTCGTAGGCGAAGATGTCCTGACGCGGTCGATTTCAGAAATTCGGCGCGTGCTGGCAGATGACGCCCGCTCTCCCCGCTTTATTCAGACCATACCCAAGTCGGGTTATCGCCTGATTGCGCCCGTCACCTTCGATGCTCCGGCAGCGCGGCAGGTGGAAGCGGAGCTCCCGTCCGTGGCTGCACAGGTAATCGAACCCGGAAGACCCATGCCGCAGCCAGTGTCTCTGGAAACAACCGTGACTCCGGCCCGTTTTTCGCTGCGCCGAGCGGCGGTAGTTATCACCCTGCTGGTTTTGCTGTCGCTGACCTTGTTTCTATTCTGGTTTTTCCGGTATAGCGACAGACCAAAGGCCACGGCCGCCTACATTACAAGGCCGCTCACCAGCTATCCAGGCTCTGAAGGGCAGGCGGCGTTTTCGCCCGACGGGAACCAGATCGCGTTTGTCTGGAATGGGACCAACGGCGACAACAAGGATATATATGTAAAGCTTTTAGGGGCGGCCACTCCCCTTCGCCTTACCACTGATCCCGCCGATGATGTAAGCCCGGCCTGGTCTCCCGATGGCCGATTCATCGCGTTCATCCGGCACAGCCCCAAGCAGAACGCCATATATATTGTCCCGGCGATTGGCGGAGCGGAGAGAATGGTCTATACCTTGACCGACTCGACCTCCTGGGAATATGCCGGAGTCACCTGGTCTAAGGACGGGGGCCATCTGATTTTTCCCGACCGGACCTCACCACAGGCCTCATCTGCTCTTTTTTCCATTTCCATCCGCACTCTCGCGGTGGCGCGCCTCACCTCTCCCCCGCCGAACTGGGATGGAGACTGGACGCCGGTTGTCTCCCCCGACGGGAGCAAAATCGCGTTTGTCCGGGGAGCGGAAAGCGCGGCCCGGGACGTTTATGTGATGAACGCTTCAGATCAGGGCGAGCCGACTCGGCTGACATATGGCAACCGGTTGGTCGTGGGACTAACCTGGACGCGCGACGGCAAAGACCTGGTTTTTTCCTCAAACCGCGACGGCAGCTTTGGCCTGTGGAAAGTGCCGGTCTCAGGCGGTACACCAGAGCGGCTGAATGTCGGCGGCCAGAATTCCTACAGCCCCGCCATTTCGCCGCGCGGAAACTTGTTCGCCTATTCCCATGGGACCGGAACCTGGGACATCGTTCGCGTAGACCTGAAGTCATCGGCGAAAAAGATCCTCACCGACCAGATACTAAGCTCCAACGAGCAGGATGCCGCTCCGCAATATTCGCCGGACGGAAAAAGGATCGCTTTCCAGTCCTGGAGATCTGGGGAGCAGGAAATATGGATCTGCGCCGCGGATGGCTCTTCGCCCGTGCAGCTAACTTCATTCAACGGACCGTTGGCCGGGAGCCCGCGCTGGTCCCCCGATGGGCGCCAGATCGCATTCGATTCCCGCCCCGACGGATTCGCACACATTTTTCTTATGAGCCCGGATGGCGGAGTCCCGCGCCAACTCACCAGCGGCACAAGCAACGACATTGTGCCTGCCTGGTCGCCGGACGGCAAATGGATCTACTTCGGTTCAAACCGCAGTGGATCATGGCAGATTTGGAAGGTTTCCGCGGGCGGCGGCACACCCCAGCGGCTTACCAAAAACGGCGGCATGGTCGCACTGGCCTCGCCTGATGGCCAGTGGGTCTACTACACCCGCTCGGGAGTGGCCGGCCTATGGCGCATACCGGCAAGCGGCGGAGAAGAGCAGCAGGTTTTGACGCAGCCGCCCAGCCGCTTCCCGGCCTACTGGGCGCTGACAAAGAATGGGATCTATCTGCTGAGCGAATCCGGCGGGAAAAAAGAGATCGGCTTTGCCAGCTACGCCGATACCCGGCGGATCCAGCCTGTCCATGTGCTCGACCACCAGCCGACGCTGTTTTCCGGCCTCAGCGTCTCGCCCGATCAGCGCTGGCTCATCTACGCCGACATGGCCGAAGCCAACAGCAATATCAGCCTCGTCGAAAATTTCCACTGAGTCGAAACCTAAGCAAAACCTCAGGGAACCCCCACCACTTCCTCAACCGCGCGGAAGTAGATTTTCCTCATGAAGATTTGCCTTCGCGCCGTCCTCGCGGTGTCCTTGCTGATGCTCTGCCTCGTCTCGCGCGCGCAGAAACCAGTATCCCTGAAAATCGTGGATGTATTCACCGACAAAGCACGCTACGCCCCGGGAGAAAACGTCCAGGTTGAAATTGTCCTGAAGAACCAGGATGCCACTGCGAACCACGCGGTCCTGAAAGTCATTTTCCGGCACTTGGGGCAACAAATTGGCCCGGTCGTATCGAGAAAAATTCTGGTTCCCGCGCATCCCACCCCGGTTTTCATCCAATGGTTTCCCCCGAAGCGAGACTATACCGGATACTTCGTTGATGTCCGTCTGCAGGACGCTCAAGGAAGGGAGTTGGACCAGTCGCAGACCGCCGTGGATGTTTCGTCTGAATGGAATCGATTTCCACGCTACGGCTACCTGGCGCACTATTCCAGGGCGGAAGGGGCCGAGCCTGCGCGCTGGATCTCCGAACTGAATAAGTTCCACATCGACGGGCTCGAATACTACGATTTCCAGAGCCGCCACGAGCAGCCACTTGCCGGCACGGTCGAGCATCCGGCGCCTTACTGGCGAGACATTGCGGACCGCGAGATCGACCGCGACATTGTGGACGGTTTTCTCCAATCCGCGCGCTGGCACAACATGATGAGCATGGCTTACGACAGCAGCTATAGCGCTTATGTCAGCGCGTTTCGTGACGGCTCCGGCGTCAGGCTCCAATGGGCCACCTGGGCCACTCCAAACGGGCCGAGGACTCTGGCCTCAGCCAAGTCGCTCGACCTGCCCAAAGGCTCGCCTTGGGCGACGCCCCGGCTTATCTACATGAACGAGAATAGCCCGGCTTGGCAAAGATACCTCTTCGGACAAATGAAGGACCTGTTTCGCATTTATCCGTTTGATGGTTGGCATATTGACACGTTCGGAGCAAAGGGCGCATATGCCTATGACGGCTCCTACGTGAACTTCATCGCGGGCTTTCGCCCATTTATCGATAATGCCAAAGCGGCGCTGCACAAGCGTGTCGTGCTCAACACTGTCAATACCTGGGGGCAGGACGAAACCGCCATCTCGGCGGCGGACTTCGTCTATTCCGAGTTATGGGAGGACCACGAAACCTACTCCAGCATCCTCAGCGCGGCGGACCAGGTGCATGCGGTTAATCCGGATGCGGGGCTGGTGTTCGCGGCTTACCTGCAACGGCGCGGCAATGAGGAAGCCATCGATCCACCATCAAAGCAATTCAATATGCCCGGCGTTTTGCTCGCGGACGCGGCCATTTTCGCCTCCGGTGCCGCGCATATTGAACTGGGGGACGGCTCGCGAATGCTGTCCAGCGAGTATTTTCCCGCCGATACCACATACTCGATATCGCCCGGACTTCATGTCGCGCTGCGCCATTACTATGACTTCCTGACTGCTTATGAAAATGTGCTGCGCTATCGCGTGAAGCCAGCGGCCGCGCTGGCTGTCGTACAGGGCTATCCCTCCAATCCTGACGGAGAACCCAACACGATTTGGACTATCGCGCGCCGCAAGGGAAACGACACGATCATTCACTTCGTTAACCTTTTGGGCTCAAGTGACCCGCACTGGCGGGATGTGGGCGCAAACCGGCCCGATGCGCCTCTGCTGCATAGAGTAAAAGTACGGATCTACTGCGATGATGCGAAGATCACGTCTGCCGAGTGGGCCTCGCCTGACTGGGACGGAGGACGGCTGCACAACCTCGGTATCCACTCCGGTCGACAGCATGGCCGAGGATACATAGATGTCGAACTGCCCTCACTGAAGTATTGGGACATGGTCTTGCTTCGATAGCCTGTCCATGTAAGTCACCGTGAAGACAATCGTCGATTCGCCGGGGCCAACCGTTCCCTTCTCCGAATTTGGCCTCTGCTTTTTTCCTAAGTGGTGAACCACAACCGTGGGCATCGGGTGTACCGGGAAGCGGTGCTGGCGCTGAAGCAGAGTTCGCACGCGAGACAAGCCATGGAACACACGTGGTTTTCGCTCAAAATATCAATGGTTTGGAATGGTCGGGGCGGAGGGATTCGAACCCCCGACCCTCTGCTCCCAAAGCAGATGCGCTACCAGACTGCGCTACGCCCCGACTCCTAAAATTGTATCGGAATTACGCCGTCCCATAACCCATTCCCCTGACGAAATGCGCGCATAACCGGTACGGTTTTTCGCATTCCTGGTGGCGGCGATGTCGAGGCCCGTCTAGCTTCCCAGCATTAGCGCCGGGTCCGCCGTCACCGTCTCTGCCGCAAATTCTCCCATTGCGAACTTCGGCCACGCCGCCGCCGCAATCATCGCCGCGTTGTCGGTCGAGAGCGCCAGTGACGGAAACGCCACCGGAATCCCGCGCTCGATTGCCTCTGCGGTAAAGCGCACTCGCAGCTCCCTGTTCGCCGCCACCCCGCCCGACACCAGCAGGCTCGCCGCGCCAAAATTCTCCGCCGCCCGAAACGTCTTCCGCAGCAGGTCCCCCACAACCGCGTGCTGGAACGACGCAATCAGGTCCAGCGTCTCGCCATCGAAAAACTCCAGCGTCTCCGCCGGACGAATCCCCGGCCGCTCCGCCAGCCGCTTCCGCCGCTCCTCAATCGACGCGCCCATCTCATGCACCTGCGTATACCGCAGCACCGCCGTCTTGATTCCGCTGAAGGAAAACAGCGTCTTCGCCGCCACTGCCTCCGCGCTGCCCTTGCGATGCGCCTTCGCCTTCACCTGCGCAAACGAAAACCCCACCGCCTCCGGATTCCCATGCGGAGCCAGCGCGTCAATCCACGGCCCTCCCGGATATCCCAGCCCCAGCAGCTTCGCCACTTTGTCGAAGGCCTCGCCCGCCGCATCGTCCACCGTGCGCCCCACATTGCGGTAAGCCCAACCCTCGCCCCGCCGCCGCGCCAGATACAAATGCGTATGCCCGCCCGAAACCACCAGCGCCAATGCCGGAAGCTCCAGCCCGTCTCCCTTCAGCTCCCGCTGCTCCAGCAGCACCGCATGAATATGCCCTTCCAAATGATTCACCGCCACCAGTGGCTTCCCCAGCGCAAACGCCAGCGCTTTCGCATAGCTGATGCCCACCAGCAGCGCGCCGGCGAGCCCTGGCCCTTCCGTCACGGCAATCGCGTCCAGGTCCGCGAACCCAACTTTGGCCTCCACGAGCGCTGCCCTCACCACCGGAACAATGTTCCTCAGATGCTCCCTCGAAGCCAGTTCCGGAACCACGCCGCCATACGGCGAATGGGTCGCAATCTGCGACGCAACCACGTTGGCCAGCGTCTCCTCGCCGCGCCGCACCACCGCCGCCGCCGTCTCGTCGCACGAGCTCTCAATCCCCAGAATCAGCCCGGAACCCGAATCCCCACGCATCACATTCTCTATAGTAGACACGTGGAGAAGCCCCTCGCCCAACTCGCCGCCGAACGCATCGTCGAGCGCCTCCGCGCCGAGGGCCACGAGGCTTACCTTGCCGGCGGATGCGTCCGCGATCTCCTGCTCGGCCACACGCCCTCCGACTTTGACGTGGCCACCTCTGCCCGCCCCGACGCCGTCCTCCAGCTCTTCCCCCGAACCTTCTCCGTCGGCGCGCACTTCGGAGTCATCCTCGTCGCCGACGAGCTCGACGGCCAGCAAATCGTCACCGAAGTCGCCACCTTCCGCAGCGACGCCGCTTACTCCGACGGCCGTCGCCCCGACGCCGTCCGCTTCTCCGACCGCCCCGAAGAAGACGTCCTCCGCCGCGACTTCACCATCAACGGAATGCTCCTCGATCCCCAAACCGGCCAGGTCCTCGATTTTGTCGAAGGACGCGCCGACCTCGACGCCCGCATCATCCGCGCCATCGGAGACCCCGCCCAGCGCTTCGACGAAGACAAGCTCCGCATGTTGCGCGCCGTCCGCTTCGCCGCCCGTTTTGACTTTGAAATTGACCCGCGCACCGAAACCGCCATCCGCCGCCGCGCCGACCAAATCCATCAGGTCAGCCTTGAGCGTGTCCGCGACGAGCTTACCCGCATGTTGACCGAGGGCCGCGCCCGCCGTGCCTTCGAACTGCTCGACTCGACCGGCCTGCTTAAACAGGTGCTGCCTGAAGTCGACCGCCTCCACGGAGTCCAGCAGCCGCCCGAGTTCCACCCCGAGGGCGACGTCTTCACCCACACCATGATGCTGCTCCAGCAACTCCCCGCCGGCTCCTCGCACACGCTCGCCTGGGGATCGCTCCTCCACGACATCGGCAAACCCGCCACCTTCCAGCCCGGCCCCGGACGCATCCGCTTCAACGGACACGTCGAAATCGGCGTCCGCATCGCCCAGGACATCTGCCGCCGCCTCCGCTTCTCCAACGACGACGCCGCCCAGATCGCCTCGCTCGTCGAAAACCACATGCGCTTCGGAGACGTGCGCAAGATGAAGGACTCAACCCTCAAGCGCTTCTTCCGCCTGCGCTGCTTTCCCGAACACCTGGCCCTGCACCGCATGGACTGCCTCGCCAGCCACGGCGGCCTCGACCTCTACAACTTCGCGAAAGAAAAATACGAAGCCATCCCCGAAGAAGAAGTCCGCCCCCCACTCCTCCTCACCGGCCACGACTTGATTCAGGCGGGATACACCCCCGGCCCCGACTTCAAGCGCCTCCTCGCCCTCGCCGAAGACGCCCAACTCGAAGGCCGCATTAAGACCAAGGAAGAA
>DASTXK010000221.1:0-11859 GCA_035765555.1 Acidobacteriaceae bacterium | reverse complement strand
TCTGACGGAGAGCGTGGTGTTGGCGGTCATTGGCGGACTCGCGGGTCTGGCCGTGGCTTACGGCAGCGCGCGTCTTTTGCTGGATGCCGTAGCCGGAAAGACTTACCTGCCGATACAGGCTACGCCCTCGCCGGAGGTGCTGGGGTTCGCCTTTGGAGTGTCACTGCTGACGGGGATGCTCTTTGGAGTGGCGCCGGCGTGGATGACGGCACACGCCGAGCCAATTGACGCGCTGCGCGGAGCGAACCGTTCCACCCGCCACAGCGGCCTCTGGACGCAAAAGATCCTGGTGGTAGCGCAGGCGGCGATTTCACTTGCGGTGCTGTGCGCGGCAGGGCTGCTCATTCGATCGCTGACGAATCTCGAACACCAGCATTTCGGATTCGAGACGCAGAACCGGTACATCCTGCACATTGATCCTCAGATGGCGGGATACCAGGCGTCGCAGGCAGAGGCATTCTACCGGCAATTGAAGGAGACGCTGGAGGAAATTCCGGGGGTAAAGGAAGTCACGTACTCATTGTACAGCCCGATGGAGGGCGACAACTGGGGAACAGGCGTGTACATCGAGGGGAAAGCACCGCCGCCACCGGGCAGCAATTTCAATGGCGCATCATGGGTGCGGGTGAGCCCGGGATATTTCGCCAACATCGGGACCAAAATCAAGGCTGGGCGGGAATTTTCTGATCAGGACAACGCGACGGCCCCCCTGGTCGCGGTCGTGAATGAGGTATTTGCAAAACGATTCTTCAAGAATGGCGACGCGTTGGGACATCATTTCGGCATGTTTGAGCAGAAATTTGCCGGGAAGTTCACGATTGTGGGCGTCACGGAGAACACGCAGTACTGGGACCCGGACAGCACAATTCGCCCCATGTTCTTTTTGCCGGCAACGCAGTGGGGGCACTACCAGGATCCATCGATGGAGATGGAGGAGGACGTTTCGCACCTTGAAATGAATGCGGTGGAGATCCGAACGGTGGGTGCGGTGCCGGGGCTGGAAACTCAGGTACGGCGGGCACTAACGCAAATGAACCCAAATCTGACCATGCTGAATTTTGAGACATTCCAGCAGCAGGTGCAGGACCGCTTCGGCCAAAGTGAGTTGCTGGTGAAACTGATGTCGGCATTCGGCGTACTGGCGCTGCTGCTGGCTGCGATCGGCCTCTATGGCGTCACGGCGTACTCGGTTGCGCAACGGACGAACGAGATCGGGATCAGGATGGCGCTGGGATCGAACCGCATGGGGATTGTGCAGATGGTGCTGCGGAGTGCGTTTCTGCAGGCCGGGGTCGGGCTGGCAATTGGGATACCGGGGGCCGTGATTGCCGGGCATTTCATGGCCAGCCAGCTCTATGGAGTGCGGCCGTGGGACCCGGTGGTGATGGTGATCATGGCGGCGGTGCTGGGAGCGACGGCGTTTCTGGCGGCGGTGATTCCAGCGAAACGCGCCGCGAGCGTGGAACCGATGCGGGCGCTCCGAGTGGAGTGAGGGAGCTACTTGGGAAAACCTGAACGTTTTCAGGGGGCCCCAGGGGGCGAACAGTGAGATATAAGGTCCAGCCACTCCAGGGAAATTGCATTTATGCCATGATGGCACCCCCAGGCAACAATTAAATGAGATACCGCTTCAAATAAGAATCGCACGACTGTGGGTATTTCTTAAGTGCCGCTCGGCGTCTCGTGCGAGTTCGTTTTCTGCGATCTCGGGCTCCAAAACGAACTGGGGCTCAAAACCCATACGGGGTCGCAATGACCCCTCACGCTCCCCCAAAGGGGGCCGAAATGAAACAACGTGACGCAGTATTACTCGGCGTGTCAGCGGCGTTCCTTGTTGCTGCAATTTCTGTAGCAAGCATGAAGCATGGCGGGAAATCCAACTTTCTCGGGAACGCCGAAGACAATGCGAAAGCGATGATCGACCAGGGTCGGCATACCTTTCGCTTCGATACCTATGGTGATGAAGCTTTCTGGACCGACCAGCTTCACATTCAGCAGTCGGTGAAAGCCCTGCCACCCACCACCGCCCTTATGCTCGGCCTGAAAGTGGACTCAGCAGCACTTTCACCTGCAACCGTACAGGCGATCAAGCATGGCAGAGTCAACTTGAATGATCCTGCTGTGACTCTTCAATTGATCAAGCAGAATGCGGTTCTGGGCGTAGTCGGCACCTTCAACGGCAACACCCTGACGCGAGTCGGCTTCACATGCGCGCTGTGTCATTCCACCGTCGATAACACCGTTGCTCCCGGAATCGGAAACCGGATCGACGGGCTTGCGAACCGCGATCTGAACGTAGGCGCGATCATCGCCACGGCGCCCAACCTGCAGCCTGTGGTGGATCTCCTGAGACTGGCGCCGCAGGACGCAGACGTAACTGCACAGGACGTTCGCAACGTGCTGAACAGTTGGGGCCCAGGCAAATTCGACGCGGAACTGTTCCTCGATGGCAAGACGTCGAATCCGGCGCAGATGACGAACGGAGTTACGACAGCAACCAACATTTCGGGGGCAACCTTATTGCCAAACGCTCGGGGTCTCGCGGGCCATAACCTTCATACGTGGACAGGAGGTTGGGGCACAGTGACCTACTGGAATGCATTTGTCGCGGTAAACGAATTGCACGGCATCGGCACGTTTTTCGATGAGCGCTTCGATGATGCCACGCAGTTCCCGATCGCAGCCGCGGCAAAACTCGGTCATGTCTCAGTCGATCCCGACAGCGACCGGGTTACGGGTAAGATGGCCGCGCTGCATTTCTATCAACTGTCGCTCCCTGCGGTACAGCCGCGGCCCGGCATCGACTTTAACGTGGCAGCGGCCGCTCGTGGAGATGAATTGTTCAGCGGCAAGGCCAACTGCAACAGTTGCCATCACGAGCCATTGTGGACAGAACCTGGTTGGAACCAGCATTCAGCCGAAGAGATGAAGATCGATAGCTTCGAAGCCGATCGTTCTCCGGGGCATGCTTACCAGACCATGAATCTAGCCGGACTCTTTGTGCGTGAACGCGGGCTGTTCATGTTTCCACAGAACAAAGGCCGCTTCTATCACGATGGCCGATTCCAAACGCTCATGGACGTGGTTAACAGCTATGACGCCCGGTTTAACCTTGGACTTACTGATCAGGAGAAGCACGATCTAGTGGAGTATCTGAAGTCGCTGTAGCGTCAATTCGTCAATGCCAATTGTGAAAGTCCCTTGCCGCCGGCGCACTCGGCGGCAAGGGAAGCATTACTGCGGCTGTCGAAATCCTGCATGAAATATCTGGACTCAAAAGAGTGACTCGGCGACTTGGCGCTTGCTCAAAAAAATGCGGCTTGGACAAGAACCGATGTACTATCGAGATGGCAGCATAGGATGAAGGCCGTTCGCCATTTCGCTTTAATTTTCGCAGTGTGCCTGCCACTAGTGGCGCCGGCGATGGTCTGCTCTCTTCCCGGCGCGCGTATGACTCCCGCGGAGATGGCGTGCTGCAAACATATGACAGCGGAGTGCGGAAACGCGGCAATGCCGGTTGCGCACGGCTGCTGCCATAAAAACCTGCCTATCTTAGGACATTTCAACGGAGTCCCGACAAACAGCACGCATCTTGCAACTGCAAATGCCGGGGCATCCGAAGTTGCGCCTGTTGTCCAACTCGTCTCCCTGAATCCCATATCTGCTCAACGACTCGAAGCCTCACCCCCGCAGTCCCCGCCAGCGGCCGTTTCCGTTCTTCGCATCTAGCCATCTCCAAATCTCCAGCTTCGTTTGGCTGAACCGGCGCATTCCTGCGCCCGGTCGCGATATTTCTCGAAATGCGTTTTGAGATTGGAGAACCGTATGCTCGTGGTCCGGCTTTTGACCACCGTCGTTGTATTGACGATTCCGCTTGTCATCTTTGGACAAGCAGACGCGCCAGACAACGCGCCTACCCCGCTTTCTGTGCTACTGGCCGAGGCGAATGCGAACAATCCGCAGATTTCCGCAGCCGACCAAGGATGGAAAGCTGCGAAGGCTGTTCCGCGCGAGGTATCGTCGCTGCCCGATCCGACGTTCACCTTCCAGCAATTCAGCGTGGGCAGCCCGAAGCCGTTCGCTGGTTACACCAACAGCGACTTTGCTTATGTGGGGATCGGCGCGTCACAGGAGCTTCCCTATCCGGGCAAGTTGCGGCTGAGGGGCGAAGCGGCGCAGCGAGCGGCGGACGTCAAGGGCGCCGAGTTGGATTCGACTCGGGCAAGCATCGCGGACACGGTGAAGTCGGACTACCTGAAGCTGGCCTATCTGCAAATGACGCTCGGAATTCTTCAGGAGAATGAGGGCGTTCTGGAACAGGTTATCCATAATGCGACAGCACACTATGAGGTCGGTCAAGGCTCACAGGTCGATGTGTTGCAGGCGCAGGTGGAGCGAACAAAAGTTCTGCGCGAAATCACCTTGCACCGCGAACAGACGGCAGAGGTTGAGGCGCAACTCAAAGGGATATTGAATCGGGCGCAGGATTCTCCTGATATCGTGACAGAGCCTCTGACCGAAACCCCTTTGCAAATGACTTCTGCCGCACTGCTGCAACTGGTGCGCACGCATAACCCGGAAGTGCGGGTGGACGCAAGTTCGGTTCGTCAGGGAAATGCCGCTTTGAACTCTGCCAAGCGCGAAGGCAAACCGGACTTCAGCATCGCCTACATGTACCAGAACACCGACCGGAAATATCGCGACTATTACATGTTCACTTTGAGCGTCCGGCTTCCGCGCAGAGGACGAACCCGCGCCGAAATTGCCGAAGCCGCCGACAAACTCGCCCAGGCGCAGTCAACCTTGGACGCGCACCTCCAACAGCAGCTTGCCGAAGTCAAGCAGGAATATGTGACCGCCACGAGCGATGCGGAACTCCTCAAGGAGTACCGCGAAGGGATGATTCCGCTATCGGACGCAACATATCGCTCCACGCTGAACGCTTACGCCTCCAACCGCGAGGCTCTCGTGGACGTGCTGCGGGCCATCACGAATGTTCTTCAACTAAAGCTCGATTATGCGCAAACCTTTGCGGATCACGAAACTGCTTTGGCCCATCTGGAAACCCTCACAGGAGCGACCTTGCGATGAACAAGTATGTCGTTAGAACTTCTGTCATCTGGCTCATTGTGCTGGCAATCGTTATCGGGGTCTTCGTTTACCGCTCCCGTTCCGGCGTTCAGCACGCGGCAAGGTCCGCTGTTCAGTCGCCGGGAAGTGTTGCACCCGCGGCGGTCGGTCCCGCTCCAACAGCGGAAAATGCCTCCTCTACACCTCTTAACGCGCAGCAGCCTCCCCTTGGTCCGATTCAACTCACCTCGCAACGAATGCAGAGCATTGGAGTAACGACTGGAACAGTCGAGTTCAAGCCCATCAGCAACGACATTCGCGCAACCGGGAATGTGGACTTTGACCAGCGACTGATTTCCTACGTTCAGGTCCGCTTTCCGGGATACATTCGCCAGGTCTACGCGAATGCGCCGTATCAATACGTCCGTAAGGGCCAACCGCTTTTCACCATCTACAGTCCGGAGCTGGTGGCTACGCAACAGGAGTATCTGCTGGCGCGCCAGAATCAGAAGGCGCTCAGCGCGAGCACCGTTGATGGAGTGGCGTCCGGAGCGGCTGCGCTCACGGCAGCCGCCGAGCAACGCCTCGCGCAGTGGGAAATTTCGAAGAGCGAGCTGAACAAACTGAAAACCGGCGGGAAACCGATCACCGATCTCACCATCGAATCGCCGGTATCGGGCTACATCACGGAATACAATGCGCTGCCGAATATGTTTGTGCAGCCATCCACGCGCCTTTACACCGTGGCCGATCTTTCGCAGGTCTGGGTCTATGCGCAGGTTTTTCAGGATGATGTTGGCCGCCTCAACCCCGGAGATCGCGCGCAGATCACAATGGATGCGTATCCCGGCAAGGTCTTCTCGGGCCGCATCGACCAGATTCTGCCGCAGGTGGATCTGGCTACGCGCACGGTGCGCGTGCGGCTGGTGATTGCGAATCCCGGCCTCAAGCTAAAGCCGGGCATGTTCGTGAACGTGGACCTGAAGGCTCCCATGGGGCGGGCGCTGGTTGTGCCCGCCTCGGCGGTTTTGCAGTCGGGCTCGCGTCAACTCGTGTTTCTGTATCAGGGAGACGGAAGGATCGAGCCGAAAGAAGTGACCCTTGGTCCGAGCACCGACCAAGGGTTCGTCGTGCTCAGCGGGTTGAAAGCACATCAGCGGATCGTTACTTCCGCAAACTTCCTCATCGACTCGGAAAGCCAGTTGCAGGCGGCGGCTGGATCATTTGTTCCGCCGCCACCGGGCGCGGGTGGGGTTGCCGCGACCAGCAGCAACGCTGCGGCACAGCAGGTGAACATCGAGTTCAGCACAAGTCCCAGTCCGCCGCACAAAGGCCAGAATACTTTTTTCGTGAAGCTGAGGTCGCCAAATGGCACACCGATCGCCGGAGCACGAGTAACCGTCGCACTTCACATGCCGGCCATGCCCGCAATGGGCATGGGCGCGATGAACACGACCACAACACTAAGCGATCACGGTAACGGAACGTATGAAGGAAGTGGCACGCTCGAAACCAGCGGCAATTGGCAGGTGACGATCACCGCCGAAAAGAATGGCCAGACCATTGCAACGAAGCAATTGCGCGTGAACGCGACGGGAGGAATGTAGGTGATCTCCCGCATAATCGAAGTTTGCTCACATAACCGATTCCTGGTCTTCACGGTTGTAGCGTTCCTTACGTTCGCCGGAATCTGGTCGCTCAAGCATATTCCGGTGGATGCGCTACCCGACATCTCCGACGTGCAGGTAATTATTCATACCAATTGGGCCGGCGAGCCGCCGGATGTCATTGAAGATCAGGTCACATATCCCATCGTGACCAGCATGCTTGCTGCGCCGCACGTCAAAGCTGTGCGCGCGCAGACCATGTTTGGCGACTCCTATGTCTATGTCGTCTTCCAAGACGGCACCGACCTTTATTGGGCGCGCTCGCGCGTCCTCGAATACTTACAGGAAATTAGTGGTGAGCTGCCTTCTCAGGTGCATCCAGCAATTGGGCCGGACGCGACCGGGGCGGGTTGGGTCTATGAGTACGCCATAGTCGATACAAGTCACCGGCACAGTCTGGCCGATCTGCGCACTTTTCAGGACTGGCAGCTTCGTTATCAGTTGGAAACTGTACCCGGCGTTGCGGAGGTCGCCAGCATCGGCGGTTATGTGAAGCAGTACCAGGTGCAGCTTGACCCCAACAAGCTGCTCGCCTACGGCATCCCGCTCTCCACTGTGATCGATCGCGTAAAGGCCAGCACGAACGAAGTCGGCGGGCGGGAAATCGACATGAATGGCGCGCGTTACATGATCCGCGGACTCGGCTATCTGCATTCGCTGGAAGACCTTGCCGATGCGGTTGTCGGCAGCCACAACGGCACGCCCGTCCTGTTGCGCGACCTTGGTACGGTCAACTTTGGACCTGACATCCGTGAAGGCGTTGCCGAATGGGACGGTAAAGGCGAGACCGTTGGCGGCATCGTCATCATGCGGCAAGGCGCGAATGCACTGAAGGTCATCAATGGAGTTAAGCGGAAGCTGCGCGAAATCGCTCCCTCGCTGCCCGTGGGCGTCGAAATCATGCCGGGCTACGACCGCTCCGGCCTGATCGATGCTTCCATTCACACCCTCCAGCGCGATTTGCTCGAAGAAATCATTATCGTCAGCCTTGTCATTATCGTATTCCTCTTTCATTTCCGTTCAGCATTGGTCGCGATCATTGCTTTACCCATCGCGGTGCTGATTTCTTTTGTTCCCATTTACTTCCTCGGCGTGAAGTCGAACATCATGTCGCTGGGTGGCCTCGCGCTGGCCATCGGTGTACTTGTCGATGCCTCAATCGTGATAATTGAGAACGGCTATCGGCATCTCTCCGAGCGACAACGGAACAACGCTGCCCCAGTTACCGGGCCGGAACGGCGCAAGGTTCTGATCGATGCGGCGAAACAGGTTGGGCCAGCACTGTTCTTTTCACTGCTCATCATCATTGTTTCGTTCCTTCCTGTCTTCCTGCTGGAAGCGCAATCAGGCCGAATGTTCCGCCCGCTGGCGTGGACCAAGACACTTGCTGTTGGCTCATCTTCGATCCTCGCCATTACTCTCGTGCCGGTGCTCATGGTCATGCTGATTCGCGGGCGCCTGCGCCCGGAGAGCGCGAATCCCATCTCCCGCTTCACGCAGGCGGTCTATCTTCCCGTGCTACGCTTTTGCCTGCATCATCGCTGGCTCGCCATAGGGCTGAACCTGGCATTTTTGCTCGTGACGATTCCGCTGGCGCTGCATCTGGGCAGCCAATTCATGCCGCCGCTGTTCGAGGGCTCCACGCTGTACATGCCCACAGCGCTTCCCGGCATCTCCATTGAGCAAGCCAAGGTCCTGCTTCAGGAGCAGGACCGGATTCTGCGCAGCTTCCCTGAGACGTTGAGCGTCTTCGGAACTGTGGGGCGCTCCAACAGCGCGACGGATAATGCGCCCCTCAACATGTACGACACCACCATCATGCTGAAGCCGCGCAGCCAGTGGCCCGCGGGCATGACCTACGCCAAGCTCATTCAGGAAATGGATGCGAAGCTGCAATTCGCCGGACTCACCAATACGTGGACAATGCCCGTTGAAAACAGGCTCGACATGGAACTCACCGGAATGAAAACGCCCATCGGCCTCAAGGTACAAGGCCCGAGCGTGGAAAGCATTCAGCAGTTGTCCGCCCGCATCCAAACTATCCTCTCGACAATGCCGCAGGTGCGTTCGATCTTTGCCGAGAAAGTTGCGCAGGGCTTCTATGTAAATGTACAGCCCAATCGACAAGAGGCGGCGCGCTACGGTCTGACCGTCGCGGACATCCAGGATGCGGTCGCATCCGGCATCGGCGGACAGAACATCGCTGAAAATATTGAAGGCCGAGAGCGGTTTCCGATCAATGTTCGATACCAGCGCGCATTCCGTGACAGCGTTGCGCAAATGGAAGACGTGCTGATCGGAACGCCCTCCGGCGCGCAGATTCCGTTGCGCCAGGTGGCGAAGATTTCGTTCTCCCGGGGCCCCGCAATGATTCGCGACGAGGATGGCGCGCTTACCGGATACGTCTACATTGACCTGAAAAACGCCGATTACGGCGGCTTCGTTGACCAGGCAAATCGGCTGCTACATGAGAAGCTGAGACTGCCGGCCGGCTATACCTACCATTGGTCCGGCGAATATGAATTCGAGATGCGCGCCAAGCAGCGCCTCAAACTCATTCTACCCGTTGTTTTCTTTTTGATATTCGTGCTCCTTTACTTGATCTTCCATTCTGTAACAGAGGCATTGGTTCTCATCTTTCCCACCCTTTATGCCATGACTGGCGGCCTGTTGCTGCAATGGATGCTGCATTACAACTTCAGCGTCGCCGTGGCCATCGGCTACATCGCGCTCTTTGGAATCGCGGTGGAAACAGGCGTCGTGATGGTCGTATATCTGCATGAAGCTTTCCAGCGTCACGCCGCGAATGGTGAGATCAGGTCGAATCAGGATATTGAAGACGCGGCCATTGAAGGGGCGGTGCGACGGCTCCGCCCCAAGTTGATGACGGTTGTCGCGGTCCTGGCCAGCCTTGCGCCCATCCTTTGGGAAACCGGCATTGGCTCGGACGTAATGAAGCCCATCGCCGCCCCCATCATCGGGGGCATGATTACTTCCGCCATCCACGTACTCATCCTGGTCCCCGTCTTCTTCGTCATGATCAAAGAGAGGGCCCTGAAACGCGGAGCTTTGAGGTGATCTGACTAGAGACCTTACCATGACGTTTTTGCATATGTTCGTGACTAGGATTGAAACCTGCCCAGGCAGCTATTGCGTGTAGGTTCGATAAAGGTTCAATAACGGTATCCGAGAAAGCCAAAATGCATGATTCGAGCTAAGGTGCCTCGTGAAATGCAACGCTGTCTACTCTGGCAAATAATCCAGAAAACTCCCCCGCTTAACCCCCGCCTCCGGAAACACCAGATTCATATCTTGCGCGCCCAGGCTCTTCCAAACGGCCTCGGCCAGCACCCGGCGGTAGTCCGTCGTGATGGCGAGGTCGCGGTTTTGGTAGAGTTGCTCGGGATTCAGCCCCGGCCACTGACCATACACTTTGCCGCCCCTCACCCGTCCGCCCAGAACAAACATCACGTTGCCGTGGCCGTGGTCGGTCCCTCCGGTGCCGTTCTGGCGCACGGTGCGGCCAAACTCGGACATCGTGACCAGCGTCACGTTCTCGGCCTCATCGCCCATGTCCCGCCAGAACGCGGCGATGCCTTGGGACAAGTCGCCGAGGCTGTGCGCGAGCTGTCCATTCACATTTCCTTCGTTCACATGATGGTCCCAGCCGCCGATAGCGGCGAACGCGGCCTCGACGCCCAGATTGGCCTTGAGCAGTTGCGCAATCTGCCTCATGCTGTCGCCGAACCGTCCGTTAGGATACTGCGCTCCGTTGGCGGGCGTGTAGTGCGCCGGATCGGTCGCCTTCAGCATCTTGATTGCCTCAAACGTCTCCGTTCCCGTGCCCCGCAGCAACGAATTGGTGCTGTGGTCATACATGGACTCGAACAGCTCGCTGATAAAGGCCGCGTTCGGGTTACGCCCGCCTACACTGAAGCTCCCCACGTTGCTCATGGCGACCGCCGGAACCTTTCCCCGCAGCGTGAGCGCCACGTCCGCTCCCATGGAAACGGCCCGAAACGGTGTGTGCTTATGGTCCGAGCACGGACATTTATCTTCGGCTTGCAGCGCGCGGTTCAGCCAGCCATCCTGCGTGGCCATGTCGCCCGGAGTTCCCGCCTCCATATAGCCCTGCGCGTCAAAATGCGAGCGCGAAGGGTCAGTCGATCCGGCGGCATGCACAATCGCCAACTGCTTCTGGTCCCACAGCGGCTTGAACGGAGCCAGCGCCGGATGCAGCCCAAAAAATCCGTCCAGATCCAGCACTCGGTCGCGCGGAATCGCAATGCTCGACCGCGCCTGATAGTAGTAGCCCTCCGCGTGAGGCACCACAATGTTCAGCCCGTCGGCTGCCCCCCGCTGGAACAGCACAACCACCCGCTGCTTCGCTCGCGCGTCCGAGGTCTCCGCTGCAAACACCGCCCGCGCCAGAAACCCGGGGACCATCGTCGTTCCCGCCAGCGCCATCGCGCCATTCCGCATCAGCGCCCTTCGTGTGATTGCCATTGCTCCGCCCCCCTAATCCCCCTGGTCATCGCCGCTGAAATTCAGGCGACCCGATCAACAACCCCAACACAATTGAATCCCGCTGGCTTGCCGGTGGCGATTTTGTGCGGATGCCCGCTGCGAATGGGCTTCCGCCCCGGTCTCCGGCCAGAACCAAAGCCGAGGCAGCCCGGGTTTCGAGCGCCGGATCGGACAAGCTGGAAACAACAGCCTGGTGTACATCAACGGAAGCCCTCCCGTTCAGGACCACCTGCTCCAGCCGCGCCTCCCGCTGCATGTCCGTCATGGCGGGGCCATCCTGACCCAGCAGATCGTCCATTGAAACCGCCACACCTGGAATCCGGTTCGTGGCCAGCGCGAGTGCGAAGTTCATGCGATTGACCAACTCGGACGAACTCGCCCAGGCGTCATTCTTCATCGGATAGCCGTTCGGCTCCTGTGTGCCGGTCATCGGCATGCCCATCACTTGCAGTTGCGAAACCAGCCGATATGGCTCCGACACATCGGCGTTCGTTGCCCTCACCGCCGACACCACATAGTCCAGAGGCGTCTTGACCTTGTTGCCCGAGTCGGGCGCGGCCCGGAACTCCGGAGAATCAATCATGGCGCGCAGCAC
>DASTXK010000220.1:0-6351 GCA_035765555.1 Acidobacteriaceae bacterium | reverse complement strand
GTCACAATAAGGTTGGAAGGCAGCGAAGTGTTGCAGCCTCCGAGCTTGTAGCGAGCCCGTCTGCGCAGATTCGATCCAGCAAACGCGAAAGGCCGACACGCAAGCGCCGGCCTTCCATCTTTCCCGCTCCACTGGTTAGGGCTGTTCCACCGGTCCCGGTTCGGAGCGCCCCAGCGTGTCGTACAAGGGCTGCGCCGGCGTTACGGCAGGGTTTTCCCGCGCCACGGAGATGGCCAGGATACGGACATTCTCGTTTTTCGGCAGAGTGATGGTTTTGGCTCCGACCGGAATCGGCATTGAGTATCCGAATAAATATGAGTAGGAATACGCAACGTTCTTCCCGGCTGAGTCGTGATGGTGCGAGCAGTACCAGGCGAGGTCGGCGCGCTTGATATAACCGGGCCGGATGCCGACCATTTGCGCATAATCATCGTGCTCAGTATGCGCCGGTTCATCTCCTCGCGCCGGAACCGTCACGTCCTTCGCGATCCACTGGCGATCATCCCACTGGCCGATGAATCCGCCCCAGTCCTCAATTTTCAGAGAATCCGCGTGGTCGCCGACACGGAAATCCGCGTTCTGGTCAGGTCCGGAGGAAGCGGCCAGAATATAGACGCGGTTGAAGTCTCCGCGAGGCAGATCAATGGTCTGGCCGTTGGCCACCAGCGCGTCCGGCTCACCGGTCTTTGCCTGCCCCAGTTGAAAATCAACACCGTGAAACGCGATTTTCGCGGGGAGCATCTCTGCCGGAAGAGCATTGCCCTTTCCGTCGAAGCCGCCGCCCGAAACTGCGCTGCCGGTATTGCTGGTGGCGGCGAGATCATAATGGAGCGCGACCGGCTCGGATTTTACCGGAGCGACCCGCGCCGTTGGAGCCTTGAGCCGCAAGGCGAAGGTGCGGGGCTGGTAGGCCGTGAACGACGTGAGCAGTTCGCCGTTTCTGACAACGGCTGGTCCGACCGGCTGCTCCTGTCCGTTTACCTCGCGCGCGGAAAGAATCGGTGAAGCGAAGGCCACGTGAACGTTGGCTTCCGGTTTGCCGGAGAGTTCCACCATGCGGAGGATGAAGTCGTTGCTGTTCTCCGCACGCTTCAAAGCCATGATCTTGACGCGGGGGTTGCTGATCTTCACCAAGGAAAATTCGCGGCCCAGCGCTCCGGGATGTTTTGCGCTGGTAAAGGCAATCAGAGGATCATTGAGTTCCTGCCCCTGCCAGTCGGTCTGCGCGGCGCGCCAGTCATCGGCGTGCCCCGCGATGCCATAAATAAATTCGTGATGACCGAGGTCCTGCGTGGCCTGGTCCGGATAGCCGCCGCGCACTCCCGGAGTACGGATCAGAGTGAGCCGGATGGTGTTGTCGTTTGGCTTGTCCGATCCATTCTTGCAGTCCGTGAGGATCGTCGCGCCGAAGGTTCCTGTGGCATCGGTCAAATCGATCCACTGGTGCGACAGCACCTCGAATTTGCGCGGGCGCGCATTCGGGCGCTGGATTGTGCCGATGCCGAGGTTATAGGTTGCGAACTGATTGTGCGCAGCCAGCGGGAAGACGGCCTTCAGGTTGGATTCGCGCGTGTTCCAGTTGATGTCGTTCTTTACCACAACGCGCTTACCGGCCTCGCCCGCCGCCAGCATGATCGTCTGCACGAATTTTGATCCCGCAATCGAGCGGCTGACCTCAATGGCTACGCGCGCGGGCCCGTTTTCTATTATGCGGACGGTTGCCGGCCCGCTCACATACTCTCGCGGAGGCGCCTGCTCCTGATTCCAGTCCATGTTCCACGCCGGCCATTGTTCAGGGTTGTCATAGGAAATCGCCAGCCGCATCGGTCCGGCAAGCAACTCCTTGTGAATCTGCTTGTCGAAGATGCTGGCGATGTCGCCGTTCTTGTCCAGGGTGACGCGGTAATACTGGTTTTCAAGGGAATTCTGCGATACGCGCAGCGAGCTGTTTTCAGCCTCGTGACTGGCCGGGCGCACACTGTACACCGCGTATCCCACAGAGGGCGCCTTGGCCAGGAAGATTACTTTGCCGTTGGAGACTTGCGCCGGAGTGGTCCGGCCGTCGGGACCGGTCACTGTGACGGACGACGCCGTTCCGCCCGGAAGATCAACCTTCGCGGCGACTACGCCTGTCCGTTCGATGTTCAGCGGATTGTAGACGACAACAGGAACGCCTTCGGCCTGCGTGTCCATTGCCGATGCGACAGCTTCGACCCCGCTGCGCATGACTCCGGCGAACTGGTTCATGGCGATCACATCGTCATTCCATGCGAATTCGTAGGCTTTGGGGGTTGCGGTGCCCGCGGCCAGATCATGGAACTGCCCGCCCATGACCAGCGTCCATGCATCATTCAGCCGCTGGATGGGATACTCGCGTCCTCCCAGCCATGCGGCCGCCACGGACGCCTTTTCCGCGGCATCGGCAAGCAGTTCCTCCTTGCGAAGCCACCGCTTTTGATACGCCTGCGAAGTAAGCGAGCCCGCGGAGTGATTCGTCAACTCCATCTCTCCGGTGTATTCAGGGAGCCGCGCTTCTTCCGCCGGGGTGATGTCCAGGAACATCTGGTCAGCCCTCGCGGAAACAACATGAACCGGCCCGTCGCCCACCGTTGTTTCCGGCCAGTTCGGATGCGCTTCGCCGCGCATCCCGAAGTAGTCCGGAGGCGGCATGCTCGCTTGGCCGTCGGTCACAATCGCTTCCAGCCGCTTGACCGAGTCTTCGTCCGGCGCTCCTCCGATGTCGCCCGTGCCGTAGTAGTGGTAGTCGGTGTAGACGCCGGTGACTTTGCCGTTGTTTTCCACGCGGTCGGCCCAATCGCTTTGAAAGCGATCGAGGTCGCGGTCCTGCTTCGCCTGCTTCAGGCCTTCCATTTCGTTTCTGAGGGCCACGTATTTCTGGACGTCTTTCGAGTCGAATTTTTGCCCCGCCGCACGATCGGATCCAAGCTTTTTGCGAAGGGCTTGCATCTGCTCCAATACAGAAGCCATGGCAGCATCAGGCGGCTCCGGCGGCAATGGCTTGCTCAAATCGGTATAGATTCCGCCGGAGTACGAACCGGGATTCAGCGCGGCGATCACACTTTTGCCGTCCGGGCCGACCCACACGCCGACGTTGAAGGGCGTGCCGACTGGAGTTTTCTCCATGGAGTCCGGCCCACCTCCCGGCGCCGAGGACCCCCAGGTCAGCTTCTGCGTTGAAAAACCTTTCACTCCCGAATGAGCAAGGATCGAGGGCAGGTCGGCCGGAAATCCGAAGCAGTCGGGAAGCATGTATTCCGCGCTGGCGATTCCGAACTCTTTGCGGAACCAGTCGTTGCCATAAAGAATCTGCCGGATGATGGACTCCGCGCTCGGAGCGTTCACGTCGCCTTCTTCCATCGAAGAGCCTGCCGGATACCAGCGCCCCTCGGCGACATATCGCTTCAAGGTGGCGAAATCCGCCGGATCGTACTCCTTCATCAACCGATAGCGATTGGCGCCCGAGAAATTGAAGATGTAATGCGGATACTTCTGGAACAATGCGAAATTCTCGTGCATGGTGTTGGGAAGATACTCATCGATGACCTGCGGATACTCCCAGCGCCACTCCGTGTCCAGGTGCGCGTAACCCACCACATAGAGCGTGGGTTCTTTCTCAAGATTGGGCTTGGCTGGGGTCTTGGTTTGGGCACCAGCCGAACCGATCAGGATGGTGCTGAGGAGGAAAGCGGAAGAGATCAATGAAATCGCGGATTTTGGCGACATTAACAGGCTCCGAAAGAAGTTGAACCGCAGGGGCGCTATCTGCACGAAACTGGCAGGGCAAAAGCCAACTCTGCTTATGCCAGTCAGGATATTTTGTTCAATTTCGCCAAACCTCGCGCGCTGCAAAAGCAGTTCCGGAGTTGATGGCGGTATCGTTTCCACTGGGAGGGCCGATGATGGTATCGTTCCCACTCCAAGTTGCTAAAACATAGACCTCCCAAACTATTCCTGTCAACCGGATTTCTAGTTGATAACCCATGGTTACGAATGGAAAGCGAAGATTATTAATTCTTCACTAGCTTCAACTTTTTCGGGGCTCCGGAGGCGGGCAATTACCTGCCCTGGTTTGGAGTTGGCTGCAGAAGAGCGGGATGGAAAGGTATCCACAATGAGTTATAAAAATCTTATTGACAGTGCGGAAAGAATCGTCCTATAGTTTGGTCTGCTTGGAAACGTTACCACGCTGCACGTCCCATTTTGGACGAAAAATTTCCGAGCAAAGTGCAAAAGGCGGTTGAAGTTCTACCCGGCACCAAGGACATCCAGCAGAGATGCGGGTATGCACCTCAGCCTTTATTTGGCAAACCACACCGGAACTCTTCGGTTGGGGGTATGACCCGATGCAGAACGAGAAGCACACGGCAATTCACTAGGAGGACAGAGACAACATGATACGTCGATTTGGATACAGTCCTGATCGCTGGTCGCGGATGGCGTTGCGAGCTTCGCTCGTCGCGATAACTCTCGCCTGTCTGTTTTTGACAGCGCGAACGCTTTCCGCGCAGGCCGTCGCCGGCATGACAGGCACCATTACTGACTCAACGGGGGCCGTAATACCGAATGCCCAGGTGACCATTACCAATGTAAACACCGGCGTGACCAACCACGCGGTGACCAGCAGCGCCGGGACCTATACCGTGAGAGGACTGCTTCCGGGCACCTATTCCCTCACAGTCGAATCCCCGGGATTTCAGAAGTACGTGCAGCGCGAAATTCACATTGATGTGAGTACGCAGGCAACGATCAACGCGACTCTAAAGACAGGAGAGGCCACTGAGACGGTTGAAGTCACATCGAATCCGGTTGCGCTGAACACCACCCAGCCGCAAATCGGAACCACGCTCGAGCACACTGTGGTGACTTCGCTGCCGTTTGAGGTTGCTGGCCGCGGACGCCAGATTGACCAGGTGCAGTTCCTGGCCCCCGGGGTAACAGGAAGCACGTTTTCCCACCGCGTAGACGGCGGCGTGGATTTCGAGCAGGAAATTCTCTATAACGGCATCCCCGCTCCACAACCTGAGACAGAAGGCTACACGACCAACTTCAACCCGCCATTTGAGATGGTGCAGGAGGTCAAAGTTGAGCGCACGACGTTTGCTGCCCAATACGGCCTTGGCCAGGGCGCGCTCTCTTATCAAATGGCATCCGGCACAAACAGCTTCCACGGGGACTTGTTTGAAATCAACCGCAACAGCATGTTCGACGCGGTAGGCTTTTTTAATGGGCCGGCGTGGGGCGGTTCAAATTCGCCTGCCACCGATCACGAAAACAACTACGGATTCACGATCGGCGGTCCTGTTGTGATTCCCAAGCTCTACAATGGGCGCGACAAGACCTTCTTCCACTACAGCCAGGAGTGGTACAAGCAGAACAGCGAAGACACTGACATTTCAACCGTGCCAACCGCGCAGGAGAAGACGGGCGACTTCAGTGACTTCGTTGACTCAAAAACCGGCGCCCTGATCCCGATCTTTGTTCCGCCTGGTGTCACCTGCGGCGGACTCACGCCCGGGCAGCAGTTCCCCGGCAATAAAATCCCGGCGGAGTGCATCAGCGCCACATCAGCCTCTCTGCTCCAGTACCTTCCGGATCCTGATCGTCCGGGCAGCGGCGTCGGCGGCCTGAACAGCAACAAGAGTTACACACCGTTTGTTAATCCTCACATCCAGCACGACTGGGGCTATACCATCGACCAGACCCTGACTTCCACGCAGAGCATCCATTGGAGCCAGTGGCGCAATACCTTTAGCAACTACAGCTTTGACAACTCTCCTTTCGTGATCCAGCCCAACCCACTCAACAGCATGAAATATGAGCCGGCGATCGGCAGCGGATTCCTGCTGAATTATGACTGGGCGATCTCCCCCAACAAGATGCTGACCGTGGGGGCGGGATGGATTGGAGAAATCAATAACCAGTACAACCAGACGAAATACAGCTTCCCGGCGATTCAGGAGGGCGTCATCCCCCCGAACATCACCTTCGACGGACAACATGCGCCAACAAGTTGGGGCACCAGCGGCGCGTGGCTGCAATCGATTAACCGCAAGCTCGGAGTCGCGGTGGTGGGCAACATGCTTTGGACCCACGGCCGGAATACCTTCAACATCGGGGCGGAAGTTCGTCGCAGCCTGCAGAACGACAACGAAGAGCAGACCGCCGGCGGACATTTCTCCTTCAGCCAGCGCCAAACTTCAGACCCGGACCCCAACAATCCGAATTTCGGGCATGACGGCAGCGCATTCGCCAGTTACCTGCTCGGTCTTCCCGACTCGGCCAATCGCAGCAACTCGCAGGAACTGCGACTGCGCAACCTTGCGTTTTCAC
>DASTXK010000219.1:0-13036 GCA_035765555.1 Acidobacteriaceae bacterium | reverse complement strand
CCGCTCGCGCACCGCGCCCGCTCGTGACCGGCATCGTCTGTGGCTCCGCGCCTTGATGGGGCTGGAAGTCGCTCTCGCGCTCATCCTCGTGATTGGATCGGGATTGTTGGCGACCAGTCTGGTGCGGCTCTATCGCACCGGGCTGGGATTCGATCCGAACGGTCTCGTGAACCTCCAACTGAGCATGGACAAACAACCCTTGCAGGGCGAGGCGCTCATCCACTGGTAC
Organism: Acidobacteriaceae bacterium; assembly: GCA_035765555.1. GTDB lineage: Bacteria > Acidobacteriota > Terriglobia > Terriglobales > Acidobacteriaceae > Silvibacterium. Next base: position 12,807 of record DASTXK010000219.1, on the reverse strand, counting down.
CAGCAATTTGGCCAGGCCCTGAGTCACCAGCCGGGAGTGCGGGATGTGAGCTTCGAGAGCCATATCCCATTAGGTGGAGGCGGGATGGGCATGATGTTCAGGAGTCCGCTCAACAAAGGGAAAAACGTACTCCCTGTGAATACCGTTGCTCCCAACTATTTTGCGACCATGCGCATTCCGCTGCTCGCCGGGCGGGAGTTCCGATGGACTGACAAGCCGGCTGGCCAGCGGGTCGTAATTCTGAATCAGGCGGCGGCGAAGGTTATGTTTGCCGGCAAAAATTCCATCGGACAGCAGTTGACGGATGGAGTTCATACGTATCAGGTCGTGGGCCTTGCCGAAGATACAAAGTACGGCTCGCTCGAGGAACCGGCGCAGCCGGAAGCCTACCTGCCCATTACACAATCCACTGCGGACAGGCCCTCTGTGGACAAGCCCTCCTATACGGCTGTCGTTCGCATCGATGGGCCGGCAGCGCCGCTGGCAACCGAGGCGCGCTCGCTGCTGGCAAAGCTGGCGCCGGACGTCCCCGCGCCGGTGATGACCACCATGAGCAGCGAGTTGAATGAATCCATCAGTTCCCAAAGAATGATGGCGATGCTCGCCAGTTTCTTCGCCGTCATCGCGCTGCTGGTCACGGCCATTGGACTCTACGGCGTGCTCGCCTATTCCACCGCTCGCCGCACCAATGAGATTGGTGTCCGCATGGCTCTTGGCGCGCGCCGCCCTCAGGTCGTCACTCTCGTCTTCCGCGAAAACCTATGGAGCGTCCTCGCGGGCTGCGCCTTCGGACTCGCCGCCGCGCTTCTGGCCGCCCACACCCTCACCAGCTTCCTCTACGGAATCTCGCCCCGGGACCCGTGGGTCCTCTCCGCCTCGCTGGTTCTGCTGTGCCTGGTGGCCGCCGTCGCTTCTCTCATTCCGGCCCTGCGCGCCGCCAGCATCGACCCCATGGAAGCGCTCCGCTGTGAATAATTAAGCCATGCCCACTCGAAGCGCGGGACTCATGATGTATCGGCACGCAGGGAGCGAGATTGAGGTCTTCCTCGTTCACCCCGGAGGGCCATTCTGGGCGAAGAAGGACAAGGGCGCATGGACCGTTCCCAAGGGCGAATACGGCCCCGACGAAGACGCGCTTCAGGCGGCGTGCCGCGAGTTCACGGAAGAGACGGGATTCACGCCAACCGGCCCATTTGTTGAACTCGGACAGGTCCAGCAAAAAAGCGGGAAACTTGTAACGGTCTGGGCCTTTGAGGGCGATTGCGACCCGAACCAACTGGTCAGCAACACTTGCGAAATTGAATGGCCGCCCCGTTCCGGCCGGCGCATGGAAATTCCTGAAATTGACCGCGGACGCTGGTTCAACATCCAACAAGCGCAGGAATTTATCCGCGAAGAACAGCGTTCGCTGCTGGCCGCGCTCCTTGCCTTGTAGAGACTGCTGCCCCTTCAGTACTCACGGAAGCACGGATGCCCGAATCAGCTTGTCCAGCTTCGGATACTTCCGGTCCATGTAGGCGTTTCCTCCGGCAAACATCGCGTCCTGATGTCCGGCCCGCATTCCTCCTCCCGAATGCTCGCCGTACCCGCCGTAGAGGTGCTCCACCACCTCCATCCCCTCAACGACCTTTCCGAAAGGGGCGAAGCCGTTTTCCTTGTCATTGCGCGAATTGTCGCCAGTGTTGATATAAACCTCGGTTGAGCGCGTGTTCGGCCCCGTATTCGCGAAGCCGATAAAGCCCGCCGTATTGTGCAGCACCAGAGTATCGTCGGGAATCACCCGATGCCTCCACTCTGCCGCTGTCTTCGGATCGCCGCTGATGCCGAACTGCACCCAACGCCCCTTCACCACGCGAAAAAACCTCGAGTCGTTGTAATAGCCGTCCCGCACGAGCGAGTAAAAGCGGTCCGCGCCGTGCGGCGACCAGCCCCGATGCACTTCAATGACGAAGTTTCCTGCCGTCGTCTCAATCTTCACCCGATAAATATCCGGCGACCGGTGCGAATGTGTAACGGGAAAGAACAGCAGCAGACAAAGGAACGGTATGAGGCTCAGGCGCATAGTCGAACACCACCTTAGCACCTTTGCGGAAAGGCAGGTCTATTTGCTGAAGGCATGCAACCGCGCCGGCGGATGGTCCGCGGCAAGTTCGTGGCCGCAGTGGACGCAATAGATGTCCGTAATGCGCGCGCTGCGATGGCAATTCCCGCAGCACGGAGTCACCTGGTAGGCGCATTGCGGGCAGTAGTGGTAGTCGCCGTCAATATGCGCGCCGCAGGAGGGGCACGCGGCCAGAATGGGCTGCCGCAGCAGAAAATACAGCGCCACGCCAATGCCTCCGGGAACCACCACGCAGATCATCCACAACCGCGCGCTCATGCCGCGGCGCGGCGCGTCATTGCTGATGTACCCGATGATGAGCACCGAAAGTGCGGCCAGCGCTCCCCACGAAAGCAGCAAATAGATATGGAGCGCGGTGGGCAAACGGCTAGGATGATGGCTCATCTGGGGCAGCGCAATCCAGAAGTAGTACTCGACCAGAGCAAAGGCCAGCAGCGCGCCCGCGATGGACCAGCGCGGAATCAGGCGCAGCTCATCGGAAAAGTGCGTCTCGCCGCACGGATTTGCCGCTTTGTTTTCGGACCGCCTCAACGCCCTGCCCTCACGCACTCTCCCCACGCGACTGCCTGCGCCACTGTGCCGCCAGCGCAGCGAAGATGCTGAAGGCCATGGTGGCGACCAGCAGCGAAGTCAGCCCGGAAGCATCCAGCCAGCTTTCGCCGCCGAACGCTTCATCGGCAATGATCCACAACATCGGGGTCAGGAACATCAGCAGCGCGACCAACCCCGTCAGCGCCATTGCAGTCTGGCGACGGGCACGGCTGCGCGACTCGCGCATCTGGACCGCTTTTTCCATCACGGCGCGCCGCGTGCGCTGCACCACAGCCAGATCGGCTTCGGCGTCCAGCCCGGCCAGCGCGTCCAGCAATTTCATTTCAGGAGATTCGCTCATAGCGCCTCCTTCTCAAGATGCGGCTTCAGCGCCGCCATGCCGCGATACAGGCGCGACTTCACGGTCGAGAGCGGCGAGCGCGTAACCTTTGCGATTTCCTCCAGCGAAAGCTCCTCGTGGAAGCGCAGCGCCAGCACTTCCCTGTGCAGCGGATCGAGCAGCAGCAGCGCCGCCGCAATCTTCCGGGACTCCTCGCGGCTGCGGCAGTGGTCAAATGGATTTGGCTCCGCGCTGGGAATCTCAAAAACAAAGTCGTCGGCCTGCCCGGCGCACAGGTCCTCCAGGCTGGCCATGGTCCGCTTGCGACGCAGGTCAATCAGCAGGTTCCTCGCCACGGTGAACAGCCAGGTATCGAAGCGCGCGGCTCCGTTGTACTGCGAGCCGCGCGTCAGCACTTTCATCCATGTTTCCTGGAAAAGGTCTTCGGCCATCTCACGGTCGCCGGTCAGGAAAAGCAGGTAGCGCATCAGCCGGTGCTGATATTGCACAATCAGGCGGTCCACCAACCCGGCGTCATGACGCTTCAGTCCGTGCGCCACGGCCATGTTCTCCGCGCGCGCCTGGTTGGCCAAAGCCCGGTCTGTCAGTCGAAGCGCCGACGTGCTCATCTCACTTTCAGAGACGGAGGGAGCGGCGGGAAAGACGCTTTTCGCCACCAGATTTTCGAGGTTGCGCGAAAATCCCATGCCGCTATGGTAGTCAAACCATGCCCGCAAGCACAGCAAAAACTTGAGCCCGGGAGTATTCCGGCGCATTTTGCTCCCCAGCCCAGCCTCGCCCTCCCGGTAAACTACCCCCATGGACATCCTGTACGGGCTGCACCCGGTCGAGGAGGCGCTGCGCTCCGGCAGCCGCAAGTTCGACCACTTGTGCATCGCCAGAGAACGTCACGATCAGCGCCTTCAAAAGATCATTGATGCGGCCCGGGAAAGCGCCGTCCGGCTGCGCTTTGAGCCTCGCGAAGAGCTAACCCGGCTGGCCAGCACCGCCGCCCATCAGGGAGTCGTCGCCATTGTCCGCACCCGCGAATTTCTTGGTCTCGAAGACCTGCTGGCCAGCCCCGAAATCAGCCCCCAAGAAAGCCCCAAACCCCGCCTGCTCCTCGCCCTTGACGGTATTGAGGACCCACAGAATCTCGGCGCGCTGCTCCGCACCGCCGACGCCTCAGGAGTGGACGGCGTCGTCCTCACCGAACGCCGCGCCGCGCCCCTTAGCCCTGTTGCCGTCAAAGCCTCCGCCGGGGCCGCCGAGCACGTCCGCATCGCCCGGGTCGTCAATCTTGTCCGCGCCCTTGAACAGCTCAAGCAACAAAATATCTGGTGCGTGGGACTCGACGAGCGCGGCACAACCAGTTACGACCAGTACGATTTCACGTCCAATACCGTAATTGTCCTGGGACGCGAGGGCAGTGGCCTGCACGATCTTGTTCGCCGCACTTGCGACCACCTGCTCAGCATTCCCATGGCGGGCGGCGTCTCGTCGCTGAACGTGTCCGCCGCCGGGGCCGTTGTTCTGTTCGAGGCCGCAAGACAGCGGCGCGCGCAAAGCCAAACAAGGCCCGCAGAGGCCGCGCCCCGCAAAAAGCAAAAAGGTCTAGGTTCCTGAATGAAGTTGAAACTCTTCGCCGCACTCCTTCTCTGCGGCACTACGATAGGCGCATCCGCGCAGCAAAGATCCGCGTCCCCAAACCCTCGGCCCGCGACGAAGCCCAACACCACCGTCCTTTTCTCACGCTCGGACGACCAGACCGCGGGCCATCCGCCGCAAAACACGCCTCAGCCCGCTGCACCCGCCCCCAAAGTCACCGACGCCGACCGCTCCGCCGTCACCTTTATCTCTTACAATCTCGACCTGCATCTCTCTCCCCGCGACCACACGCTGGCCGCGCGCGCCCAGTTACAAATTCGCAACGACGGCTCTCAGCCGATCTCGATGCTGCCCATCCAGCTTTCCTCCTCGCTCAAATTCGACGGAGCCAGCACAAGCGGCCAGCGCCTCACCTTCACGCAGCAAACCCTGAACAGCGATACCGACCACACTGGTTTGATCCACGAAGCGGACATCCAGCTTCCCGCGCCGCTCGCGCCCAAAGCCACGCTCTCATTGGAAGTCCTCTACAGCGGCGAGATTACACTCGACGCGCGCCGCCTGCTCCAACTCGGCACGCCCACCGATACAGCCGAGCACTCCGACTGGGACCGCATCTCCGAGGACTTTACCGGGCTGCGCGGCTTCGGAAACGTCCTCTGGTATCCCGTCGCCTCCGTCCCCGCGCTCCTTGGAGACGGGAACAAGGTCTTCGCCGAAATCGGCCGGCAGAAACTCCGCGAGTCTGACGCCACCGTCGCCATCCGTCTGACCGTCGAGTACTATCTCGCGGCGCCTTCCGTTATCGCTCTCGACGGCCACTCTGTTCCCGTTCCCGAGCCCACCGTAGCGCCCACCGGAAGCTATCCCGGCGTCCTCACCTGCTCGCTGCCGCCCACGCGCCTGGGCTTCGCCGCGCCCTCGCTCTTCGTAGCGAATTGGGTCCAATCCTCGGGCAGCGGCGTCCATGTCTTCGCGCGCCCGGACGATCAATCGAACGCGCAGGCGCTGATGACCGCCGCCACTATGGTGCAGCCGCTCGTCGCAAAATGGCTCGGCACGGATGAGAAAGAACCCGTCACCGTCATCGACCTGCCAGAAGCGCAGGACCTCACCTGGGAGCAGGGTCCGCTGCTCGTGGCCTCCGTCGCCAATCAGCCTTCCGAAACCTACGCCGAGCCACTGAGCCGCGCCCTCGCTCACGCTTATTTCCAGTCGCCTCGCGAATGGCTGAATGAGGGTGTGGCCACCTTCCTCCAGACTCTGTGGATTGAGCAGTCGAGCACTCGAACGCACGCGCTGGAAATGCTGGAGTCGCAGCGCAATGCGCTCGCCATGGCAGAACCCGCCACTCCCGGAGTCGCGATCGGCGAGCCGCTCATCCACGCCTCCGAGCCCGTCTACTACCGCACCAAGGCGACTTACGTCCTATGGATGCTCCGCGATCTCGCCGGTGATAAGCAGCTTCAGTCCGCGCTCCAGGCGTATGACCCAGCGGCGGACACTACGCCGGATTATTTCCAGAAGCTCGTCGAACGTGCTTCGGCAAAAGACCTGCAATGGTTTTTCGATGATTGGGTCTACCACGACCGTGGCCTGCCCGATCTCTCCATCTCCGGATTTCACGCCAGCCCCGCCGCCTACAAAGGTCAGTACCTCGCCGCCGTGGACATTATGAACAGCGGCTTTGCCGAAACTGAAGTCCCCGTCACCGTGCGCTCGGGCGGCAACACCTTAACCAAGCGCGTGCGCCTGCCGGCCAAGACTCGCACCGTCTATCGAATGCTGGTTCAGGGTCAGCCCACTCAGGTCATCGTCAACGACGGGACCGTCCCCGAAATCGAAGCCGACATCCACAAGCGGGACATTATGAATCAGTAGGTGGGCGTTATTTCCCTCTCTCAAACTCCACATAATTCCGGCCGAAATACAGCCGATAGCTCCCCGCTGTGCTTCCCGCCACCACCTGCAAGGGCACCGGGCGATGGATCGCCGCGTCGTGCTTCGCCGGAGCCTCAAAAAGGTCGTGCGCGCCGAGGTCCTGAATCACCAGATGCAGACCCGGCCCTCCGTTCACAATTCCCGCGCCATAGGCTCCCGGCGTCAGCCGATGCCCTTCAATGACCAGCGGGACCTCCGTGATGAAATACGCCTGATACTTCTGCTGAATGCCCGTCGAATATCCCGAGTTGTCCACCAGCGTCGCGAACATCAGGTATCCGTTCGCAAACCGCACCCCGCCCGAATTCCGCAACTGCGTGGTGGCTGACTGTCCGCGAAAGAACACCGAGCCGGGAACCACTTTCGCCAAATCCGCCGGATGCAAAATCGCCGTCTTCTGCGCCGCCACGTCCGCAGGCGTTCGCTGCGCCGGCATCGCTGAAGGAAAAACAAAGCAGGCAGCGGCGGCCGCCACAATCATCGCTCGAATCAATCTCACGTGCCTTCCTCCCATACTTTAGAAATTCGCTGCAAAAGTATAACCCTCAAAAAAAGAAGGCGGCCATTGCGCAAGCCGCCCCGGAAAAACTCCAAACTTATTTCGACTTACCCGCTAGACTTCCAGCCTCCCGCTCGCCGCCACCCTTCCATACCAGTGGCCGGAGTCCTTCACGGTTCTCTTCAGGTCGCGGAAGTCCACATACGTCATCCCGAAGCGCTGGCTGTAGCCCTCGGCCCACTCAAAGTTGTCCAGCAGGCTCCACGCATGGTAGCCGCGCACGTCAGCGCCATCCTTGATGGCGCGCGCCAACTCCGCCAAATGGCCTTTGTAAAACTCAATCCGCCGTTCATCGGGAACCTTGTTCGCATTTTCCGGCAGAGGCGCGTCCGAGTACGCGCAACCGTTCTCGGTAATCTCGACAATCGGGCGGTTATATTCTTTCGAGATTCTGGTCACAATGTCGTAAAGCCCGCGCGGCCACACTTCCCAGCCGTTGTAGGTGATGGGCCCCACGGTCGGCATGTACTCCGTAAGATGGGTGAGCGGCTCGCCACCCTGGCCGGCGTCGGAAACAATGTGCCGGTTGTAGTAATTGATTCCGAGCCAGTCCAGCGGTGCGCGCATAATCTTGTCATCACCGGGCCGCAGGCCCATCGTCTCGAACGGCTTCTGGTTGCCCTCAAACGGGTCGGGATACTTACCCTTCAGCGCCGTATCCAGAAAGAAGATGTTGTTGATTGCGTGGTAGCGCTCCGCCGCCGCCTTGTCCGCCGCGCTGTCCGTTGCCGGAGCGCCCGGAGACATGCTGAAAGCCGTCCCAATCTTCGCGCGCGGCGACGCCGCCTTCATCGCTCTGAACGCCTCGCCCTGCGCGAGGTTCACCGTGTGCGCGGCCTTCAAGAACAGACCGATGTCCTTCTTACCGGGCGCATGAATCCCAGTTCCATAGCCCAGACTGGTAAAGATGAACGGCTCATTGAAAATCGCCCATGTGTCTACGCGGTCCCCCAGCGACTTCGCCAGAATCGCCGAATAATCGGCGAACTTCTTATATACATCGCGCTCCGGCCAGCCACCCTGGTCTTCCAGCGCCTGCGGCAGGTCCCAGTGGAAAACGGTACACATGGGCCGAATCCCCGCCGCCAGCATCTCGTCTACAAAGCGGCTGTAGAAGTCCAGCCCCTTCTGGTTCACCGCGCCGACGCCCGTCGGCTGAATCCGCGTCCACGCTACAGAAAAACGGCAGCTCTTCTGGTTGAGCTGCTTCATGATCGCCACGTCTTCCTTATAGCGATGATAGGTGTCGCACGCCACGTCGCCGGTGTCGCCGCCCTTGATCTTGCCCTGAGTATGCGCAAAGCGGTCCCAGATGGACTCACCCTTGCCGTCGGCCTTCCACCCGCCTTCCACCTGATAAGAGGCTGTGGCCGTGCCGAACATAAAGTGTTCCGGGAAGCGCGCACCCGCAATGTCAACTTCCGGAACGCCCGCTTCCGGCTGCGTGTAATAGCGTTCGGCAGCGACGGAATATCGTGAGAATGCGGCCATTGCGGCAAAGGCCGCTGAATAGTTCAGGAACTGGCGTCGGTTCATAGGGTGCTTCTCCTGGGCAGGACGAAAACATCCTAGCACCCCGACAATGATTTAGTAAAACTGTTTAGCTCTGGATTATTTGATTGCGCAAAACGGCCTTAACCGTGGCGCGCCATCCGCTTCGGGTTCGGCGGGATCGTCGATTCGCGGATAATCAATTCCGGAACAATCGCGATCTCCTCCGGATAGTCCTTCTTGCCGCGCAGCCGCTCCAGCAGCACCTGCGCGGAGGTTATGCCCATCTTATTCAGCGGCTGCCGGATCGTCGTCAAACTCGGGTTGTGATACGCCGCCCCTTGAATGTCGTCGAAGCCGATCACGGAAACATCCTCGGGCACGCGGATGTTATGGTCGCGAAAGCCCCGGATGGCGCCAATCGCCGCCACGTCATTGAACGATACCAGCGCCGTGAACGGCCTCTTGGTCGCCAGCAACTGCTGCGGCACAGGATACCCAAGCTCCGGCGAAGAAAGGTTCAACTCAAGCCGAATCACAAGTTCAGGACGGACCTCCAGCCCCAGTTCCTTGGCCACCGCCATAAAGCTCTTCCAGCGGTCGTCCGAGTCCGAACTGAAAGTCTGCCCTCGCATGAAGGCGATTTGCCGGTGCCCCAACTGATACAAGTGTCGCAGCGCAAGCTCCGCCGCCCGCCGATGGTCCAGCGAGATATTGGTCACGCCCTCGATTTTCCGGTGCCCCGCCACCGCCACCACCGGCAGCGGAAGCGAGTGCTGCAAAGCCGTATCGATGGCGATAAAGCCTTCGACCGAGCGGTCCATCAGCAACCGCGGATACTCCTCGATCAGGTCGGCCTTCCGCCGATGGCTCGCCGTCAGGTAAAAATACCCCTCCTCGATCAACACCTCTTCAATGCCGTTCATCACCAGCACCGAATAACCGTCGCTCAGTTCCGGAACCAGCACGCCGATTGAAAAACTCTGACGGCTGCGCAGCGAACGCGCATAGAAGCTGGGCCGGTAATCAAACTTCTTCGCCGCCGCGGTCACACGGTCCCGCGTCTCCTGCGGAATCGACCGCACCCCCGGAGCATTGTTCAGCACCAGCGAAATGGTCGCCGGAGACAGATCCAGATAATCCCCCAGCGTCTTCAGGCTGATGGGCCGCGCGGGCAGGAACTCGCTCTTATCCCTTTGGGACTCCGGCTTCTTTCGTTTCGGCATATCTGTTTTGTAGCGGTTCAGGATGAAATGTACAAGAGAGGACGCATTCCCACGGACATTCCCTCTATGCCAGCCAAAAAAGAAAGGCCCACGATTCAGAATCGCGGGCCTCTTCTGATTCAGCGCACTCTTTATCCCAGGTGTCCCATCTTCCCGCTGCGATAATCCGCCACCGCCTGCGCCAGCTCCTCTTCCGTATTCATCACGAAGGGTCCATAGCTTGCCACAGGCTCGTGGATCGGCTCGCCGCTCAGCACCAGCAGCGTCGAGTCCTCGACAATCTCAAAAGTTACCGAGTCGCCGTCCGGATCCAGCACCGCGATGCGCGCCTCGCCTTCCAGCGCCGTCTCGCCGTTCAGCCGGGCGTTGCCTTTCAGCAGCACCACCGCCGAGTTTTTCCCCTCCGGAAGAGCCAGATCGAACTGCTCTCCGGCTTTCGCGCGAACATCGAACACGTTCACCGGAGTGAACGTCTTCGCCGGGCCACGCGTGCCGTTCAACTCACCCGCGATTACACGAGCGTAGCTCTCCGCGCCGAGCTTCACTGAAGGAATCTGATCCTTCGTGATGGCCTGGTAGCGCGGCGGCGACATTTTCTCCTTTGCCGGAAGATTCACCCACAACTGCACCATCTCGAAAGTGCCGCCTTTTTCGGCGAAAGCGCGCTCGTGTTTCTCCTCGTGGACCACGCCCGAGGCCGCCGTCATCCATTGCACGTCGCCAGGGAAAATCGTCCCCGAGTTGCCCCCTGAATCGCGATGGTCCACCGCGCCCTGGTACGCAATGGTCACAGTCTCGAATCCGCGATGCGGATGCTCGCCCACTCCCTGCCGCTTCTGCGTAGGCTTAAACTCCAGCGGCCCCGCATAGTCCAGCATGAGGAACGGATTCACCTGCGCATCAATTCCGTTCGACGGAAAAAGGTTCCGCACCGGAAATCCGTCTCCAACCCAGTGGTTCGATCCCGGCCCCCGCACCGCCAGCACCTTTTTTGTTTTTGTCGTAGTCGTAGCCATATTTGCTCCTCTCCTGCGCGTCTCCGCGCTAGTTCCTGTTGCCTACTGCCTGTTGCCAAGCTTCCGCAGCAGCCGCATCAACTCCGCCCGCTCCTTTTCACTCAACCGCCTCGCGGCCTGTTCCATGTCGCGCTCGTGCATGCGGAACAGCGCCTGAATTGTCTTCCGCCCCTCTGGAGTGAGACGCACAATCCTGCTGCGCCGGTCCTGGGGATCGTCCCCCCGCATGACCCAGCCGCGCCGCTCCAATCGGTCTATCGCCGCCGTCATGGATCCGCTGGTCAGCAGGACCTTTTCTCCCAGCGCCTTTACCGGCAGCGGACCTTTATGCAGCAGGGCCTCCATCACCCCAAAGTCGCTCTGGCAGAGCCCCAACCCCGCAATGCTGCGCCCCGCCTGCTCTTCCATCGAGCGGAAGGCCTTCCACAGGACCAGCCACAAATGGACGCCGCTGGTGTCCGCCGCCGATTTCGCCGCCGTTTTCATTTATCTCGATATAAAGATGCTTGGCGGCAAGAAAAGATTCAAGCTGGTTCGGCTTATAAGCCCGACAAGACGGCTTGCATCCATTCACATGGCATCTAAACTGGAAAACTATGGTGAATTACTTCCTGCAACACTGGCACGATCTTCTTATCGCAGCCGCGTTCCTCGCCGGCGCAATCATTGTCGCCATCATCATGCACGCCATTGTCTTCTGGATTTTGCGGCGAGTCGCGCACCGCAAGTCCGCTTTGCTTGGACAGTCGCTGGTCAGGCACGCGCAGGGGCCCAGCCGCTGGATTTTTCCTCTGCTCGCCGTGCTCATCATTCTTCCCGGCCTTCCCTTCACGCCCAAGGTCATGGACGCCCTGCAGCACATCGTCGGGCTTGGGCTGATTGCCGCGACCGCATGGCTGGTGATTCTTGCCATTGAAATCTTTTCCGACCTCATCTCGGGCCGCTACCGCATCGACGTCAAAGACAATTTGGAAGCGCGCCGCATTCAGACACAGTTCAAGATGCTGCACCGCATCGTCGTTGTGCTGGTCGTCATCGTCACGCTGGCCATCATGCTCATGACCTTTCCCGCTATCCGGCACATTGGCGAAAGCGTTCTCGCCTCAGCCGGACTCGCCAGCCTAATCGTCGGCCTTGCGGCGAAGGGCACCCTCTCCAACCTCGTCGCCGGAGTCCAGATCGCATTCACGCAGCCTTTCCGCATTGAAGATGCCGTGGTCATCGAAGGCGAGTGGGGCTGGATCGAGGAGATCGGCACCATGTACGTCGTGGTCCGCATCTGGGACCTCCGCCGCCTCGTCCTTCCGCTCTCCTACTTCCTCGACCATCCCTTCCAGAACTGGACCTACAAGAACGCCGACCTGCTCGCGCACTGCTATCTCTACACCGATTACAGCGTCCCGGTGCAGGCCCTCAGAGACGAACTGGGCCGCATCCTCAAATCCACTCCGCTCTGGGCAGGCAAAGTCTGCGTGCTTCAGGTTTCGCAGCTTCAGCAGTTCGTTGTGCAGATCCGCGCTCTCATGGATGCCCGCAATTCTGGCGATGCGTGGGACCTTCGCTGCGTCGTCCGCGAACAGATGATCGATTTCCTTACCAGGAATTACCCCGGCAGCCTGCCCCGCTATCGCGGTGAGTTCCAGACCGGGAATGGAAATGGTTCCGGCCGCCTGCTCGAAAATCCCTTGGAGCGAATGGACGATCCGCGACTTTCTGGTCCCGGCGGTACCGGAGGCACGGATTACGACGGCCAGCACGTCCCCACGCCGGCAGAGCCAAAAGATCCGATCCGGCGTTGATCCACCCGGTCACTGCTCGGAGCTGCAATCCGGCTCTGGGCCGTCCATTTCCGGACACTCATTTTCAAAACCGGTCACTCTGCCGATGCAGCGTAGAATCGCGCAATGGCCTAACTCCCGCGCTCCCCTGCATTTACAGGAATGATTCCGGCTGGCACGCCGCGTGCAACAAAT
>DASTXK010000218.1:0-12770 GCA_035765555.1 Acidobacteriaceae bacterium | reverse complement strand
TACGAACACCAGCCCTCCGAGGCCGCCATCTTCGCGCTCGGCAAGGCGCGGGATGTCTATGGCGTTCGCCGCATCACGCTCGACCCCGAAGCCAACACCATCCGCGTGGAGTACGACGCGACCCGGCTCAACAAGCAGACGGTGCATCAAATTCTCCGCCGCGCCGGCGTGGGGCTGATCGAGGAGCTGTCGCTGCTTCCGCCGCAGCCTGTGGCCGAGCCCGAACTCGCGGCCCCCGCGCAGGCCAAGTAACCGCATGAAGCTGGAACTTCCCCAAGGCCCGTTTGAGGCTTATCTGTTCGACTGCGACGGGACCATCGCCGACTCCATGCCGCTACATTACATCGCGTGGAAGCAGGCGCTTGGCGAGCAGGGCTGCGACTTCCCAGAGACCCAGTTTTATAGCATGGGCGGAATGCCCGTGCGTGATGTTATTCGCGCGCTCAACGCGCAGCATGGGCTGCAAATGCCGGTGGAGGCCGTCGCGCTTCGCAAAGAGGACCTTTACTACGAATTTCTGCCGCAACTCACCGCAGTGCCGGAAGTCCTGGAGGTCATCGAAGCCAGCCACGGGACTATTCCCTTCGCCGTCGTCTCCGGCAGCACCCGCGAATCCGTAACCGCCTCGCTCCGGTCGCTGCGTCTGCTCGACAAATTCCAGACCCTCGTCTGCGCGGGAGAGTATGCGCGCAGCAAGCCCCATCCGGAAGCCTTTCTGCTCGCCGCCCAGCGGCTCGGCGTCGCCCCGGAACGTTGCCTGGTATTCGAGGACGCCGACATCGGCATTGAGGCGGCAACCGCTGCCGGAATGGCCTCGGTGAGAGTGCTCCAGCCGTTGGAGCGCATGGCGCTGAAATGAGCCGCTGCGACGCTCGCGCGCGTTTGCGCCATGGCCCGGAACCTTGTATCTTAAAGAGAATTCGTAGTCGCTTCCTCAGTGTGCGCCCGTAGCTCAGTTGGATAGAGCGACTGACTACGAATCAGTAGGTCGGGAGTTCGAATCTCTCCGGGCGCACCATAAATTCCATCGAAAAATCACTCACCCGGTCCGGCAAATCGAATTGTGCCAAACGACGCCGGCTGGTGAAATAGCGCCGCGGCGGTATTGGAAGGCAGCGCGCCCCAACTCATCTTCCGTCTCGCGTAGCCGTTTCCGGGGCCATCGTTGCGGTAAAAGTTCAGCTTCCACTCCGCGCCCGGCGCAATGCCTTCCGCCTTCAGCGAACGAATCGGAATCCGCATCTCGGCGGTCCAGATGTGGTGCGCTGCGTCGATTTTGGTGGCGTGCTCAAAGCCGGAGTCCCACTTCGCATTGTTGAATGGATTGCGGTGCAGATGGATTTCCAGATCGATCCACTGGTTCGTGGGAGCAACCTCGAATTCATAGTAGTGCGACGGCTGGTCAGGCTGCGGCTGGATGAACGCCTCCACCACGTCCCGTTCCCACAATCCCCACCGCTCCGGCGCCGGGTCTTCGCCCTCAAAAATATTCAGCTTCTGATAATGGCACCAGAATGCCAGATACAGGTACTTCGCGGTCCACCGGCTGGCCACCATCGTTTCAGCTTTCGGGTATGGCTTTCGCGTAAACGCCGCCTCATTGAAGCGGACGCGCTTCGCGGTCGCCCAGAACTTTCCAAGGTCTCCATCGGGGACCACATCGACTTTGGAAAACTCGGAGGTGATGACCGGATGCGCGCTCATGGGAGCCTGCGCATGGATCCCAGCCGCGCAGAACAAAACCGCGAAAGCCGGAACAATCCAGCGCGCGGTCCGCGCCGTCCCGCCGCCGATTTTGAGAACAATCCGCCGATAACCCGCCGCGCTGGCCGCCATCCTTTAAATTCCGGCCAGGGCCGTCGATTCGTCTCCGTGGAGCGCGGCATACTTATTAATGCCGACCATGGTAAAGACCTTCTGGAAATGCGGCGTCAGCCCGTAAATCCCAATCGGCTTGGAAGCGGATTTATTGGCCTCCATCAACATCTGGATAATGATCGCGATTCCGGATGAATTGATGTAATCCACATCTGTGAAGTCCAGCAGGACCGCCGCCCCGGCGCCGTTCAGGTGGTGGTACGCGCCCAGCACCGCATCCTTCGACGTCGAGGAGATGTCTCCGGAAAACGCCAGAACGGTAACGGGGCTTCCGGAGGCGGCGGTCGCAGTGCGATGGTTAACTTTCGTGGCCGTCTGCATATTCATTCTCCTTGTCGAGTTTAATCACAAGCCGGACGAAGCTCTTTCCCGGAGGGCCTTTGTGCCATTCGGCCTCGTCAACCAGCGCCTGAATCAAAAACATGCCCATGCCGCGCGGGTCCTCTTCGCCGTGAACTTTGCGGTCGATGTTGGGGGCGGCGGGACGGTGCGCGATTCCGCGTCCGTCGTCGATGACCCTGACTTCGAGTTGGTCGTCGCAGTTGGAGAGCTCCACGCCAACCACCAGAGTGTTGCTGAACTGGTTGCCGTGTTCAATGGCGTTGATGCAGGCCTCCGCGACGGCGGTCTTAAGGTCTTCGATCCGGTCAAGAGAGAAGCCCATCAGCTCCGCCATGCTGGCGGCGGTGCTCATGGCCACTTTCTCAAAGCCCAGTTCCGAAGGAAGATTTACTTGTACAGCGCTTCCGTTTCTCATGGATGGACGAACTCCTGCTGAGAGGAATCGACAGCCCGGGCACTCTCCGCCCGGGTTGCATGGTCGAGATGATATATGGCAAGCGCCGTCATGTCATCGGTTTGCGGCGCGTTCAGGGAAAAGGAGGCGAGAGTCTCCCACAATGAATTCAAAATAATGCCGGAGTGCGCGACGGGAGCGTCCCGGAAAAGAGCCACCAGCCGCTCGCTGCCGAACTCCTCTTCTTCGCGAAAAACTTCGGTCAGCCCGTCGGTGTAGAGCAGAATCCGCGAGCCAGCAGGGAACGAAAACGTCTCCGCCGCATAGCTCATCTCCGGAAGCATTCCCAGCGGGGTTCCCGAAGCTTCAATCATTACGACGGAATCGTCAGGCAGCACAAGCGCGGGAGGGTTGTGCCCCGCATTGACGATCTCGATTTCTCCGCTCTCCGGCTTCAGCCGCAGAAAAAGGGCCGTCACATAGCGGCGGCGGGCCTCGTTGCCCTCTTCCCAATGCTGTTTGCCCATACGGGCGGCCATCTCTTCCAGCGGCAACCCCTGCCCGGCCAGCGAGCGCAGCGCCGAGCGGAAGCTGGTAGCCACAATCGCCGACGCCAGCCCCTTGCCCGCCACATCGGCCACCACCATCAGGTGGCTGCCGTCGGGCATCGCAACACTGTCCAGATAATCGCCCCCCACCTCATAGCAGGTGGTCGAGCGGGCCGCGACCGAATAGCCGGAAATCTCCGGCATGGCTGCAGGCAACAGCGACTGCTGAAGCGAGCGGGCGGCATCGAGGTCCTGCTGCACGCGCGCCCATTCCAGATCGCGTTCGTGGAGGGTGGCGTTTTCCAGCGCCACGGCGGTTTGCAGCGCAAGCCCTTCCACAAAATCCTGTTCATATAAGGAGAAGACGGCCTGCTCCGGCGGGGCCACAATCAACTCCGCCAGCAGATGATGGTCGCGCGAGAGCAGCGGAAACCGATAGCATCCCTCGTGGGGCGCGGGCGGGACCTGCCCATAGCTCACCAGCGGTTCCGGCGAGGCCGGAGAAACAAACAGCGCCCCGTCCATCTCAAGTTCGCGAACAAGAATCCGCGCCGCCTGCGTCAGGACATCATTCACCCGCATGGTGGAGTGGACCTGGCGCGTGGCTTCGAGCAGCGCCTGCAGGCGCGCCACCTGCTGCTCAAGCGGCAGCCTGTCCTGTGTTCCGGCGAGGGTCTCAGAGGGACTTGGTGTCTGCATAGCCGAGTACCGCTTTTTCCCTCCTGCCTCGCGAATCAGGGTCGCCGGCAACAAGACCGGTTCCGCTGACATTATTGGGGAGTGAGCGCAGTATCGTGCATTGAAGGGTCAATTGGCAAGGAGATCATTCAACCCCGCCAAAATCACTGGTGGGTGGCCAACACAAGCGCTTTTGCTTGTGTGGGGAACATGCTCTATCCCTTCTTCTTTGCCCGCCGAAGCTCCTTCTTTTTATGCCGGTAGACAAAGTAGCCTACGCAAAATACACTTCCCGCAATCACCCAGGAAATTTTTTCCAGAAAGCCCATCAGGGAATCAAATTCGTTTGCGAAGGCATACCCGGTGAGGGCGATGACCGTCACCCAGGTGGCCGCTCCCAGCACGTTGTAAAGAAAAAACTCCCTCCATTCCATGCCGAGCGCGCCGGCCACTGGGCCGGTGATGGTGCGAAGAATAAAAATGTAGCGCGCCCAGAAGACTGTGGCCTTTCCATGGCGGCGAATCTGGTCCTGCGCCACCGCGATGTCTTCGTCCATATGAAATTTCTTTTTCAGCCAGCGCAGCAGGCGCGGGCCAAAATGGCGCCCAACCAGAAAGCCGATATTGTCGCCGAGAACGGCGGCCCCGATCCCGGCCAGAATCACCCATTCAATCCGCAAGCTCGTCCCCTTGTTGGCAAGGAAGCTGGCGAAGACCAGGATCGTCTCCCCCGGCAGCGGCAGCCCGGCGCTTTCGCCGAGCAACGCGCCCACCAGAGCGATGTATCCCCACTGGTCCAGCACCGAGCGGACAAACTGATCGAATCCATTCATGGAAATGTTCGAGAAAACCGTCCTGGCGTTTCTCTTCCTTGAGATGAAAAAACCCACCGACCGCGTGGAAATTCCCTTGTGGTACGCCCGCTCCGGAAATACCCGGCATCCATACGTAGTAGGTAAGTGCAGACCAGCAAGACCACCGATCCCAATCCAAATGAGGAACCTTATGGCTGACGTTATGAATGAACTGGCAATGCGAGGCAGGATGAATGAAACAGAGCAGAAAGTGCGGTTCGGAATCGGCGCTGCTGCCGCCGCCGTGGCGATCTTCGCGCCTCTTAGCTATCGCTGGAAGGGCGTGCTGACGGCGATTGCGGCCGAGACGATCGTTTCCGCCGCCCTCAGCGTCTCCCCGGCGAAAAGCATGATGCGCGCGGCATAACATAACCCGAGGGCGGGCGAGGGCTGCCGTCAAGCTTTCGTCCGCGCCGGTACAATCCTCGTCTGGCCCGGTTTCCGCCCGCTTCCTTCTGCCAGATTTATCCGGATACCGCATGGACGTCCTCAAATCCGTAGTTCTGAACGGGGTGCTGATCGCGATTGTCGCCCACGGGCTGGTCGGAATCTCCCTCGTCTGGGACAAGGTTCTGCTGAAGCGCAAGGGCATGGAGAACCTTGCCTCCTACGTCTTCTGGCTGGGCGCAATCAGCTTTTTCGGGGTCGTCCTCGTCCCCTTCGGCTTCAAAATGCCGTCGCTGGAAATCGCCGGGCTCGCGGTCGCCGCCGGCATCTGCGACCTGATTGCCACCTGGTTCTATTACGCCGCGCTCAAGGCCGGCGAAGCCTCCGAGGAAATGGCCGCCATGGGCGGATTCACCCCGGTCGCCACCGTCCTCATTTCCATCCCCCTGCTCGGAGTCCATCTGGACGGCAGGCTCCTCGGCTTCGCCATCATGACCATGGGCGGCTTCGTGATGTTTATGGCGGAAAAGCTGCCCCTGAGCAAAATGCTGCCCCGAGTCATCGCCGCCGCCGCGCTCTTCGGCCTCACCGGCGTTCTGCAGAAGCTGGCCTTCAACGGGACCAATTTTGTGAGCGGATATGTCTTCTTCACCATCGGCACCTTCGGCGGCTCCATGGCCATCCTGCTGCGCCCCACCTGGCGGCGGCAGATTTTTCGCAGTTCGGAAGAAGCCCCGGCGCGCAGCAAAGCCGGATACATGATGAATCGGCTGGTCGCCGGAGTGGGATCATTTCTGGTGGTCTTCGCCGTCAGCCGCATCTCACCTTCGCTGGTCGAAGCCATTTCCGGAGTCCGCTACGTTGTCATCTTTATAGGGGCCTACATGATTACCCAATGGCGGCCGTCGTGGTTTAAGGAGGACTTCACCCGCCGCACCCTCATCATCAAAATCGTGGCCACAACCCTCGTTATCGTGGGGCTCATCCTGGTTGGCCTCAATGGCGGAAGCGGCGCTTCCGCCGGTCCCAGCTAGAGGAACTACGGCGTGGGCGCGACTCCACCCCCCGACTTCACCGTCAGAATCACGCCCGCCGTCACGCACAGCACCCCAACCCAGCGCTTCCACGGAACGTGCTCGTGCAGCAGGAACCGCGCCCCGATGGTGTCTAGCACAAAGCTCAACGCCGTGGCCGGAACGGCAATGCTGAGCGGCGCTATCGACAGCAGCGCCAGCATCGAGAAAAATGCCACCGCGTAACAGATGCCTCCCAAAATGACCATGCGGCGCGTAATGATGTAGCAGAAAATCGACCCGATCTTCGACAGCCGCACCTCAAGCTCGCCGCCCTGCGACATTCCCTTCGCGCACAGCACGTCTCCCGTGGAACTGGCGAAGACAACAATCAAAATCAGCGGCCATTCCCATGTGCTCATGATCGGTGGACCTCGTGCACCTCAGCTTTGGTGTTTTCCGGCGTCTCCGCGACCAGCACTACGCCTGCCACAATGAACAGGACTCCCAGCCAGCGCTGGAAATGCACCGGCTCGTCAAGAATGAATTCGCTCAACAGCGTCGTGACCACATACGACGAAGCAACGCAGGGCACCACAAAACTCAGGTCTGCCCAACTGAACAGCGAAAGCTGCGCCAGCGTGAAAATCGCCATCACCAGCGCGCCCGGAATCACAAACGGATTGGCCAGCAGATGCAGCAGATATCCGGGTATGCCCACATCCGCAAAGTCCGGCATCCGGTCCATGCCCAGCGCGAGCATAAGGTTGCCAAAGCTGTTGGCGAAGACAGCGATGGCCACGAAAATGGCCGTCTTGATAACCAGCCGATTGGCGGGCGCCTCGGTGTTGATCACACTCACTAGGAGCGCATTCACACCCAATGCGGTTGCTGAATTAAATTCTGGTGTGCAATTTGAGTCACAGGAGGCCGGGCAGGGCCTCCCGCTTAATTTTGGATGATGTGGGTGGAAGCCAGGGTATTCGCGGCTGGAGCAGCGGCCGGCGTGGGCGTGCTGTCCTTTGCGACTGTGGGAATGGCGTCGCTGTGGTCGGGGCCGAGGCCGAGCGCGATCAGCGCGCGGGAGTCGGGCGTGAGCCTGGTCTGCCAGCCGTGGTCAGCCTGATACTTCTTCATGGCGTCTTCAGTCTTCTGGTCCCATTCGCCGCTCGGGGTTCCGGTGAGATAGTTCTGCTTGATGAGGGCCTGCTGAATTTCCGTGGCGCGCTCCGGGCGGATTCCGCGCTGGCCGCGGACGGAATGCTTCCTGGCATGGTGTTTGGCGCTGCGATGGTGATGGCGGGTGTGGTGGGCGGTGGCGGACCGGTGCGTGCGAATCGCAAAGGCCGGAGTGGCGGTCAACGCGGCTGCGAGGAAAAGCGCCTGCCATGCTCGGAAAGAGAACATCAAAAAAAACCTCTCAGGGGAGTCTTCACACGAATTCGGCGATTAAACCAGAGGCTACTGAGAATCAGGCCGGATTGCAACTGAGAAATACCGGCCCCCCATGAGATTGCGAAGGGCCGGTACGGGTTGGTTGAAGGATTCCCTTTATGGGAGGGTTCCTCCACGGTAGCCGCGCCCAGCGGTCGGGTCGCGTGGATCGACGACCTCGAAGGCCACATCCTGGCCGGAATGCAGCCCGGCGACAATGGTGCGGAAGTCGTTGATATTGTTGATAGGATGCCGGTTGATGGCGGTGATGACCAGGCCCTCGTCAAGCCCGATCTCATCGGCGAACGAACCCGGCTTGACGTTCTGGATGAGCACCCCATGGAGTCCGGCGGGGGCACCCTGCTGCGGCAGGTCGCCGACGGTGAGGCCGAGTTTGGCCTGCTCGTTTCCATTTTCTCCCTCACCCGGGGCATTCTCGCTGCCCGCGTTCTTGTTGACGGCCTCCAGCATCTTGGTCCGGTCCGCAATGGTTACGGTGGCGGTGTGCTTCTGGCCATTTCGCAGGTAGCCAAGCTCGATGGTCGATCCCGGCTTCTTCGCGGAGATGATGTTGACCAGCTCATCGCCGTCCTTGACGGGCTTGCCGTCAACAGAGGTGATGATGTCGCCGGCCTTGAGTCCGGCCTTGTCCGCCGGGAATCCGGGTTGCACGGAGCTGACCAGCACGCCGTTCGTGAATCCGTAGACATGGGCGACGGCGGCAGGCAGGTTCTGCTGGAAGGTAATGCCGATGCTGCCGCGAACCACCTTGTGTTCGGGGCCGATGAGTTCGTTGTAGACGTGGACGATGGTGTTGGACGGCATGGCGAAACCGATGCCCGCGTAGGTTCCGGACTCGGTGTAAATGGCCGTGTTCATGCCGACGACCTCGCCCGCCATATTGAGCAGCGGCCCGCCGGAGTTGCCGGGGTTAATGGCCGCATCAGTCTGAATGAAGTGCTGGTACTGTCCGGCGGTGCCGGGCTGAATGGTGCGGTTCTTCGCCGAAACGATGCCCGCCGTGACGGTCTGCGACAACGTGAACGGGCTACCAATGGCGATGACCCAGTCGCCGACCTGCGCGCCGTCGGAGTTGCCGAGCTTCACGGTCGGGAAGGGGTGATTCGGGTCGGCCTTGATCTTCAGCACCGCGATGTCAGTGGCCTTGTCCACACCGACAACAGTGGCGGGACGCCCCTGCATAAAGTTGGCGCTGGTGGGGTCGGTGGAAAGCCGGACCCAGATTTTGTCGGCCTTGTTGATGACGTGGTCGTTGGTGATGATGTAGCCGCGCGGGTCAACGATCATGCCCGAGCCGAGCGACTGGCGCTCGTGGCCGCTTTCATCGGGGCCCATTCCCGGCCCTCCGCCAAAGAAGCGATTGAAGAAATCCTGAAAATTGTTGGGACCTTCTTCCTGACCGCCACCACCGTTGTCCGGGCCGCGCTGGCCAAAGGGCGACATGGTGAAGCCGCGGCGGCGCTGCTGCTCCTTGGGAAGCGTGACGGTGCTGATGTTGACGACGGCGGGGCCGACTTCCTTGGCGATGCGGGTGAAGTCGGTAGAGAGGTCACGCGGCGCGGGAACTTTGAGCGGCGTGGCATCGGACGTGTCGATTTTGGGGGTCTCTTTAGATTCCTGACCATGAACGCCATGCGCGACAACGGAGCCGATGAGGATTCCGGCGGAGAGAGTGGCCAGAATCGTAAAAGTGGAAGCGAGCCGGCGGTAACGGAGCCGCCTTAGGAAAAATTTCATCTCAGGTCTAACCTCGTATCTTCAAGTAGAAACGACAGATCTGCCGTCCGGGGGCGGCGTGCATTCTTCAGTATAGACGGGCTGTGGTCCATTGTTGGGGTTCGTGCCGTATGCGGTTTAGACGCAAGGTGAGGCGAAACCGTCACAACCGGCTGTTTAGTTTGGATGCCGGAACGGGACAAATGGGGTAGGAGAACATTCAGTCTGGGGCTGGCGGAGTTATGGAATTGCGCCGGACTCCTGCTGCGGCGCGCGGGTCTTTCCCTCGCGCATTTCCTCTTCCATGAGCCAGCGGCGCAGTTGGAGGATGTCGTTGGCGCGGGCGATTCCGATGGGCTTGCGGGCGTTGGCCGGGTCCACCACGATGACGTTTTCGGTGTTCTTGAGCATCATGTCGCGGTGCACCTGGTCGATCAATTCTCCGGGATAGGCAATGACGAAGTCGCGGCGGGCAAGCTCGCGCATTTTGAAGTGATGGTCGGGCGGCTCGGCGCGCAGCAGGTCGTGCGGCTCGACGATGCCGACCAGCGAGCCATTTTTTTCCACGATGGGGATGAAGTGGACATCACCGGGGACGAAGTGCTCGAGGACTGCGCGAAGATCGTCGTCAGCCTGCAACATGCTGAACTGCTTGTGCATGACCTGGTCGATGCGGGCGCGCATAAGAACGGGGACGGAGTAGTCCTGAAGAATGATGAGCCCGCGCTTGACGAGCTTGACCGTCATGATGGAGTCGCGGCTGAAGAGGCGGACGAATCCATCGGCGATCATGACGCAGACGATCAGCGGGAGGAGCGAGTTGGGATTGTGGCTTAACTCGAAGAGGAAAACGATACTGGTGAAGGGCGCGCGGGCGATGCCTCCGAAGACGGCGGCCATGGCCGCGAGGGCGTAGAACGCGGGGTTGCTGACCAGCGACGGGAAAAAGTGCTGGAAGAACATTCCGAAGGCCGCGCCGAAGCCTCCGCCGACCACGAGAGACGGAGCGAAGACGCCGCCGGTGGTGCCTGATCCAAGGGAAATGACCAAGGCCCAGAACTTGGCGACGGATATCCCGAGCATGTTTCCGACGGCAAGCCGGTCGTTGAGCATGTCGCGGATGGTGTCGTAGCTGGTGCCCAGAACTTCGGGGTAGAAGTAGGCGATTCCGCCGAGGATGAAGCCGCCGATTACCGGCGACCAGATAAGCGCGCGCTTGATGGGCAGCTCGTCGAAGAAGTCTTCGAGCCAAGACAGCACGCGGATCATAATGACTCCGACAATGCCCATGAAAACGCCGAGCAGCGCGAAGAGCCAAAGCTCATTCATGCCGGTGAGCTTGTAGGCAGGGGCGGGAAACAGCGGCTTCCAACCCACGAAGAAGATGCGGACGCCCGTTGCCACCGAGGCCGCCAGCGCCACGGGGATGAACGACCGCGCGCGCAGCTCGAAAAGCAGAAGCTCAATGGCGACAAGTATGCCGGCGAGCGGCGCGGTGAAGGTGGCGGCCATTCCGGCGGCGGCCCCGGAGGCCAGCAGCACGCGACGGTAATAAGGAGAGAGTCCGATGGATTGGCCAAACAGCGACCCGACTGCGGCGCCGGTCTGAATGATCGGGCCTTCCGCGCCGAACGGGCCTCCGGTGCCGATGGCGAATGCCGTGGCCAGCGGCTTGAGAATGGCGACGCGGATCCTCATGCGGCTGTGGCCGAAGAGGACCGACTCCATTGCTTCGGGAATGCCGTGACCCTTCAGCGTCGGCTCCCAGAAATAGACCATGATGCCGACCAGCAGGCCGCCGATGGGGGGAATCAGCATGGCCCACGCGCCGAGATGGTGGTAGGCCGGATTGGTGATGGCGAAGGAGAACTTGCCGTAATAAAAGATGTTGGTGAAAAGGTAGATGAGTTCGAGCAGGCCCTGGGCAACGAGTCCGCCGATGAAGCCGACCAGCACGGCGCAGGCGCAGATCTTGATGACTTCCGGTTCGAGAGCTACGCCGAACTGCCCTTTCTTGTTGGACTGGGTTTCGGGAACGGTCGCGAGCTCTGAGATCGGAAAATCTGCCATGAACCCTCCTTGCCCTATTCCGACGGCGCGAACTTCGCAATCGGAATAGATGCATGATCGTCATTCAGCAAGTACGCTACTCAACTCCAAAGGCACATCTCTTCTCAGTTTCAGGGTCTGCAATATATCAGTTTTGGTGATGATTCCTTTCATGTGCCGGTCGTCGGAGACGACGAGCAGCATGGGCTGCTTGTGTTCGCTCAGGAGCAGGCGCGCGGCTTCCGACACGTCGCAGTCGGGAGAAACGGTATGGATGCGCGGATCGATGAGGTCCCGGACGGTGGTGGTTTTCCATTCTTCAGGAGGGACGCGCACCATGGACCAGAGCGAGATCGCCCCCAGCAGCTTGGTGCCGTCAAAGACCGGGAAGGCCTCATGGCGCGAATGAGGCGCGAGAGTCCCGGCGAATTCGTGGAGCGTGAGGGAGGCCTGCACGGAGACTAACTGACGCTGCATTACTTCGCTGACCGGGATGCCGCGCAGGTCGCGAAGTTTTACTTCTTCGTGGAGACGCTGGTCGCCGGATGCCGAAGCGTCGCCGGAAACCAGATAGGCAACCGCCGCGCCAATGAGGGCGGGAATAATGAAGCCGTGCCCGCCCGTCGCCTCGGCCACGAAGACGACGGCGGCAAGGGGAGTTTTGTACGCGGACGAGATGAGCGAGGCCATGCCCACAGCGGCAAAAAGCTCGACGGAGTGGCTGTGCAGGAAGGCCTGTGCGAAAGCCGTGCCGAGCGCGCCTCCGCTGAGGCACAGGGGCACGAACATGGCGCTGACGCCGCCCGAACCGAGGGTGAAGGCGGTCGCGGCGAGCTTGAGCCCGGCGAAACTGAGCAGCTCTGAGGTGCGGTGATGATGGTTAAGGATCTGGCCGATGGCGTCGTAGTTGGGGCCGAGCGGCACCAGCGTACCGTGGTACATGGCGAGGAAGAGCAGTCCGCAGAAGCCGGTGAGCGTGCCGCCCACGGCCAGCTTGACCCAATGCGGGACCGACCACTGGATAAAGAAGCGGCGCGCGCGGCGGAAGGTGACGGCGAAGGCCATGCCGATGAGGCCAATGACGAGGCCGATCAGCGCGCTCCAGTAGAGATCGTGGTCCGTGTAGTGCGAGGTACTGGCAAAATTGAACAACGGCGCCGTGCCGAGGAACGCGCCCAGAGTGACGAAAGCCACGACCGAGGCGATCAGCGAAGGGACCAGCGCCTCGTGCGCGAGGTCGTCCCGATACGGCATTTCCAGCGCGAAGGCGATGCCGGTGAGGGGCGCGCGGAAAACCGCCGACATGCCCGCCGCTGCGCCGCAGATGAGCATAATGCGGCGGTCGCGGCTGTCCAGCCGGAGCCGCCTGAGCTTGGCCCAGAGCCAGGAGCCGATGGCGCCGCCGCTGTAGATGCCCGGCCCTTCAAGCGCGGCGCTGCCGCCGACGCCGACGGTG
>DASTXK010000217.1:0-4341 GCA_035765555.1 Acidobacteriaceae bacterium | reverse complement strand
TACGCCATTTGCGTCGAAGAGGTAGTTCGAGGCGCGGTTTTGTGATTCGTTCCAGCCATTGGTGGACTCGAACCGGAAGCCAGCGCGCAGTTCAAGATTGGGCCGAACCTGGATCGTGTCCTGCATGAAGCCCGCGCCTTCAATGGAACGCCACCCTAATTCTGTAGGGGACGGCACGAACGTGAAGGTCGAGACTGTCCCCTGACGAAACGCGGCGAGGCTGCCGAATGAGGCCTGGCCATTCTGGTTTTGGGCCATGTTGTCATTGGACTGGATCTGCTGGAGCCATCCGCCTAATTCGATCTGGTGAATGCCGCGGCTCCAATAAACGTGGTCGTCGTAGGTGTAAAGATTGCGTGCCGTGGAGAGATTGCTTCCAGCGTTGGTCCCGGCCCCACTGATCTGGGAAGCGCCGTTCAGGGCGGTCCCTCCGCCGATCACAATGGCCCCGATGGGCCGGCCCACAGTCCATCCGGGAACATCGACGGGTATCGTTCCGGTAAAGAAAAACGACGCGCGCGAGTAGCCAATGCGCGCCGTGTTGAGCAGACTGCCAGAGAAGGCGTGCTGCTCCTGCACGCTGGCCACCTGCTCGCGCAAAGCTTCCGAAACATAACTGAGCGGATTCGCGCTCGGCGTGTTTGCCGCGCTGTCATCCGCTGTGTAGACGCCGAAGAGCAGGTCCCGGTCCGAGATGTTGTAGTCCGCGCGCGCCGTGCCAAAGTCTTCGCGGATGTGCTGGAGCGGATTGCTGAAAGCTTCCGCGATTCCGCCGCCAAGTTCGGGACCATTTTGCGCCGGCCACAACGCCAGCAACGGCTGCACGGCGGGGTCTATGCCAACATACGTGAGTTGTCCGCTGGAACCGGGGAGATAGCCCCGGCGCGCCTGTTCGTCAGGCACAAGCGTGACATCACTGACGCGCAGGTTCTGCCGGAATCCCTCGTAATTGCCGAAAAGGAATGCCTTATTGCGCCGCAGCGGCCCGCCCACCGCGCCTCCAAATTGATTGCGCTGAAATTCGGGAATTTGTGCCTGGTCAAAGTAGTTGCGGGCATCGAACGCGCTGTTGCGGAGAAATTCAAAAACGGAGCCATGGAGAGAATTTGTGCCAGACGCTGTTACGATACTGATCTGCGCTCCGGCCCGCTTGCCGTACTCGGCGCCGTAGGCATCGGTCACTACGTTGAATTCGCGCACCGCGTCCACGCCAAGCAACTGGCCGCTCACTCCGCCCGGAGTCACATTGATCTCTGACGCGCCGGTGTACTCGATCCCGTTTAGCAGAAAGAGATTGTCCTGCGGGCGATGGCCGGCAACCGCAAACATATTGCCCGCCGCCGAGTTCGATGTACCGATGCCTCCTGAACGCTCCGAAGTGTAGTTCACCACCGCCGGGTTCAGCGTAATCAATTCGTCGAAGCTGCGTCCGTTCAATGGAAGATTCTTCACCTGCTTTTCATCCACCAGACCAGACGTTTGCCGCGTGGACAACTCAACAGCCGCGGGAGCGGAGACGACCGTCACCTGTTGCTTTACCTGCCCAATGGCTAAAAAAAAATCCACAGCCGCGCTTTGCCCGATTACCAGACGAACACCAGCGCTTGTCTGCGCCGCAAAGCCGTCGCGGCTGGCTGTTACGGAATACACGCCCACCGGCAGAGATGGCGCGGCGTAGTGCCCGCCAGCATCGCTTGCCAATGCGCGGGACGCTCCGGTTTCTACGTTCCGAATCGTGATGTTTGCGCCGGAGACGGCGGCCCCGGTGGTATCGCGCACTGTGCCGTAGATGGATCCGCCGACAATCTGTGACCATCCGGCGGCAGTGAAGATAAGCAGAGCCAATAAGGCCCTAACGCGGGAATATGCGAACACAAAGACTCCTTCATGGGCGTCCGCCCGAAGCTCAAAACGAAAATTGGGAATGGAAAAAGACGCGGGTTCGCTGGGGTCAACAACACGAGCGCGTTGTGCGCGCTGACAAGGGCGTGAACAGAGGAAGGATGCTTGGAATCATAAGTTTTTTCGTGAAAGGAAAACGCCGGGCCGACAGGCTCCGGCAGTGATGGCGCGTTTTCTCTCAGCTTAGAAACGGGCCATCGCCGGACACGCATGGTCGCGGGAGCAACACAGCATCGGCATGTCGGCGGTAAGCAGCATCGGTGAAATGGACTATAAGGGAGTTGCTTCCCGGCGTCAAGAACGCGAGTTTGAGAATCCCTTCCGCTACCCGCGTCATCCTATGCGACATGAGTATGATGATGGCCAGCAGCCCTATCCAGACCCCGGTCACAGGACGCGAATATAGCGGCGGGCAACGGGAGCCGATGCAGGCGCTTGCGCAGTTCTACCGTGCGCTCAATGAACGCGATATCGACATGATGCAACGGAACTGGATCAATTCCAGCGATGCCGCCATGGACAATCCGTTAGGAGGCATCAAGCGCGGGTGGAGCGAAATCAGCAAGACCTATGAAGCGCTGTTTCGGAGCCCCGGCGCTTACTGGTTCGAGTTCTACGACTATAGCCTTCACCAGTCCGGCGATCTGTTCTATGTAGTCGGGCGGGAACGCGGGGAACTTACCGTAAATCGCCAGCCAATGAAGCTCGCCATTCGCACCAGTCGCGTCTTTCGGAGAGATGAGGAAGGAAATTGGCGACAAACACATCATCACGGCTCCATCGATGAGCCGCAAATGCTGGCGGCCTACCAGCAGGCTGTCCTCGGCGCAATTTCAAACACATCTTCATTGACATCCGCCGCCCGGTGAGTAAAGCTATAAGAGATGCGATTTTCAATGCAAACCATGGCTTGTTGTTGCGCGTGTTGTATGCGCCGCGCCGGCCGTGAGCTTTGTATGTAAAGGATCGAGCGACTCTGATCTTCGCATCCGCCAAGCCCACTGCCTGACATGACGGCACGTGGGCTTTCTCTTTTCCCGCGCAAATCCATACCCCTGAGGCAAATGAAATGGCATCCGCAGCGCTTGCTGAAGATCCGGTACAAACGCAGACCGCCCGTATGAGCCACCTCAAACAGCTTGAGGCGGAGAGCATCCACATCTTTCGCGAGGTGGCCTCCGAGTTCGAGAAGCCGGTGATGCTGTACTCCATCGGCAAGGACTCATCGGTGATGCTGCGGCTGGCGCAGAAGGCGTTCTATCCCGGGCCGATTCCCTTCCCGCTGATGCACATTGATACCGGCTACAAATATCGCGAGATGCTGGAATTCCGTGACAGCTACACGCGCGAGCTTGGGCTGGACCTGCGGGTGTGGCGCAACGAGGCCGCGATTGCCGATGGCGCGAACCCGATCAAGCTGGGCACGCAGCGCTGCTGTGGGCTGCTGAAGACCCAGGCGCTGCTCGACGGCCTGCGCCACTACGGCTTTGACGCAGCCTTTGGCGGCGCTCGCCGCGACGAGGAGAAGTCGCGCGCCAAGGAGCGCATCTACTCCTTCCGCGACCGCGCCGGGCAGTGGGACCCGAAGGCGCAGCGGCCCGAGCTTTGGAACCTCTACAACTCACGCATCGGACCGGGCGAAAGCATTCGCGTCTTCCCGCTCTCGAACTGGACGGAGCTGGACATCTGGCACTACATCCATCTGGAGAACATTCCGATAGTGCCGCTGTACTTCGCCAAGGAGCGGAAGATGCTGGTGCGCGGCGACAGCCTGATTCCGCTTGAGCAGCCCTTTGTGAAGGGGCTTCCGGGCGAGGAGCAGATGGTGCGCTGCCGGCTGCGCTCGCTGGGATGCAGCCCATGCACGGGCGCGATTCGCTCGGACGCGGACACGCTGCCGAAGATCATCGCCGAGCTGGTCTCGTTCCGCTCGTCGGAGCGGGCGAACCGCGTGATCGACCACGACCAGGACGGCTCCATGGAGATCAAGAAGCGCGAGGGGTACTTCTAATGCCATTGACCCAGACGCTCGAAGAACAGGCCGCGTTCGAGATCGAGGAGTTCCTCGAGGCCGAACAGAAGAAAGACCTGCTGCGCTTCTCGACCGCCGGAAGCGTGGACGACGGCAAGTCCACGCTGATTGGGCGGCTGCTCTACGACTCGCGCAACGTATATGAAGACCACGTCCGCTCAGTCACGCGGACTACGGGCGGCGGCACGGCTTCGTCCTCCATTGACTTCGCGCTGCTCACCGACGGGTTGCGGGCCGAGCGCGAGCAAGGCATCACGATTGACGTTGCCTACCGCTTCTTCTCGACCGCGCGGCGCAAGTTCATCATTGCCGACACGCCGGGCCATGAGCAGTACACGCGCAACATGGCCACTGGCGCTTCGACCGCTGATCTGGCCATCATCCTCGTTGATGCGCGCAAGGGCATC
>DASTXK010000216.1:0-2881 GCA_035765555.1 Acidobacteriaceae bacterium | reverse complement strand
TTCCATCGCCAGCTTGTCATCGCCTTTCGCGCTGGTCAGCGTTCCCGGCTTGAACTCAATGTCTTTCACCTTCAGGCCTGCAACTTCATCAAGCCTGCTCCCTGTCAACATTCCCTGATGATCGCCCGCGTGCAGCGTGAAGCCGCTCAAATGCGCGGCCTTGGCGAAGGTCCGCACTTTGATGTCCGCCGGCTTCTCCAGCCCCGCCTGCTTCACCAGCAGCACCATGCTGCCCGGCTGCGCGTCCTTCAGTGGAAGCGTCACCTGCACCTGGTTCGGCTTCACCAGTTTCCACTTCGCTTTGATCTCCTTGCCGTCCGCGGTTTTGAACTGGACCCCATCCACGCAGCTTGCGTTCCCCGCTTCCAGCAGCACGGTATCCTCGCGCCCCACCACCAGCGGACCATCATCCGCATCTGCAATCTTCCACGTCTGCTCGTGCGAACCCTGTAGCCGGACCTCCGGCCCGCGAAATGGATCAAAGCCCCATTCGCCGCGAATTGACGCCTTCACGTCCGTGCCGATCACCGTTCCCGCAAGCGGCTTTGTATCCACATCCAACCCGCCGCGCGCGGCGTCTGCCGTCAGCGGCAGGTCCACACTCTTGCCGTTCGCGGCCTGCAAGTGCAGCTTCAGGTTGCGCGCATAGCGCGTCGAAAACACCAGCGGAGCGCCCTCCACCGGCAGCGCCAGCGTCGCATTCTGCGCGCAATACACCTGCTTCTCATCCACCGGATGCAGCGGCGGAGGCTGCGCCCCCTCGACCGCCGGCAGCGCGATCACCAGCACCGACTTGGGATTGTGAAACGACGGCGGCGTATTCAGCTTCAGATCCAGCGCCTCGCCGCTCTGCTCCGCCAGCGCGGGAATATATTGGTAGGCCGCCGTGCGGAACGATTCCAGAATCCGCGCGATGTCCATCACCGACGAAATATATGGACTGTAATAACCGTAGCTGGCCTGCGGCGTGTAGCTGGCCTGCATCGCAAGGTCGCTCGTCGGGCCCGACGTGAGCGCCGCCACAATCGAAGCGCTGTGCCCGTCATTCAGAATCAGGTTGTTCTGCTTCTCCGTGAGGCACGGAGCAATCAGGTCCACGTCCATGCTCAAGCAGTTCGCATCAATCTTGATGTCGAGACTGCGCGCCAGCAGGGGCGAAGCGGTCTTCAACTCCGCCGGGTTTGTATGGTTGATCTTGCGCACCACACTCAGGTATTTGTCCAGCCGCGAGCGATCCAGGCTGGCCTGGTTCAGGTCCTGCGAAGCGCGCACAAACGCCCCCGGCTGTCCCCGCACCGAGTTGCGCAGCGTCTTGAAGTCGCCTCCCGTCTCCGGAGCAAGAAACAGCAGCACCTGCTGCGCGCCATCCGGAATTGTAACGGTCATGCCCTTCTCAATAAACTTCTTGTCCCAGGTCTCGGCCTGATGAAACCAATTTTTGGGAGGCGGGTTCGTCGCGCCGCGCAGAAATGCCGTCACCAGCAGATAATGCGCCGCCTGCGCCTCAGGAAAATCGGGATGGATCCAGAGCTTGTCGCCCACCGCGAGGTTCGGGACCTCGGTAATGGGCAGGGTCTTGCCCGCGCGCGTCACCGTCACCTCGATTCGCGGGCCGTCAAGGTCAAAGGTGGAAGAGTCGCCGAATGCCGCCGGCACGGAAGCGCAAACCAACAGGGCCGCAAAAAACACAGAAAGCACGCGCGCCCGAATGCGAGGGAGAAGCATACTTAATTCTAAGAAACTCTGGCGTGGATGCGTCCCCGCCGCCACGCGAAAAATAGGCGAATGTGCCGAGAAAGAGACGAGAGAAACGGCGCGACTTTTCCGCTAAATGTGCTGTAAAGAGTAGCTTGCGGCCCGTACAAAGCCGGGACGCCTATTCGATATTTGCCCTCAAAAAATGACTGAAAGAGCTAAGAGCTAGAAGCCAACAGCTAATAGCCTTTAGCTAAATCAGCTTCTCCACCCGAATCGGCAACTCCCGCACCCGCACTCCCGTCGCGTGATACGTCGCCATCGCGATGGCCGAGGCCACGCCCGTCAACCCAATTTCGCCGATGCCGCGCGCGCCGTATTCGCCAATAGCCAGGTCGGGGTACTCCAGAAAAATAACCTCCTGCTCGGGAACATCCGCATTGGTTGCCACCAGATAATCGGCGTAATTGTTGTTCACCGGCTTGCCGTTGCGCGGATCGTACACCGTCTCCTCCAGCATGGCCATGCCGATGCCCATCACCACCGCGCCCAGAATCTGGTTGCCCCCGGCTTTCTTGTTGATGATCCTGCCCGCGTCCATCACCGTCAGTGTCCGCCGAACCCGCAGCCGCGCAATGCCGGGGTCCCAGCCCACTTCGATAAACTGCGCGCCGAAGGAGTGCATCGAGTACTTCTCCCGCCCGGGAGCGCCGCCCGTCTTCGCCTCCTGCTCAAGCGCGGCAATTCTCCGCAGCTTCAGCAATTTTTCAAATGGAACGCCGCTCTCCGGCGCTTCCTCTTTTTTATGCACGCGCCCGGCGCTCATGGTCAGCGAAGCCGAGTCCGCGCCGTTGAAGGGCGAGCCTTCGGTGTGCACAGCCAGCTTGAACAGGTCGCTCATCACGCTCATGCTGGCTTCCGCCACCGCCGGGATAATGGTCGCTGTGGCTGCCGATCCGCCCGAGGTTGGCCCCGGAGGCAGGGAGCTGTCGCCCAGCACCGCGTCCACGCGATCCAGCGGAATGCCGGTTTTGTCGGAAACAATTTCCGCCATCACCGTATAGGTCCCGGTGCCAATGTCCTGCGTCGCGCACGAAACCCGCGCGCGCCCGTCAGAGGAAAGCCTCACCCGCGCCTGCGCTCCGCCGCGATACGCGCCCCACGTGCATGTGCCCATGCCCCAGCC
>DASTXK010000215.1:0-8280 GCA_035765555.1 Acidobacteriaceae bacterium | reverse complement strand
CGAAAGGAACGAGAGGACCATCAGAAAATTCCCGTTCGGCAGCAGCTTAATGGGCTGGACACTGGTGTTCGCCGTGGGCCGGTCCGGGAAAGGATAGCCCCAGATGATGTTGCCGGAAAGGTCCACTGCGTAGGCCTCAAGAGAGCTCTTGCTCTTCGGTATCGCTGTCGAATCCAGCAACTCAATTCCCGGCTGGGGCGTCTGGCCGGGGCTGGTGGTGGCGGTCAGGCTGGTGGGGAGCGTGTCGGCTGGAAAGCTGCCGGTCGTGAAGGTGTGGTCTTGGTCGTTGACCACAGTTCCATCGCTCTCCGTCACCACGGCGCGCATGTGGTAGGCGGTGTTCTGCTTCATGCCCGCCACCAGAATCGATACCGGCCCGCCGTTTACCGGAGTCACAGAGCCGGTGCTGCGGCCGTAGTTGGTGTCCGTCCCAAACTCCACGTGGACCGCGCCCTGCTGCTCGGGCTGGAAGCTGTAAAGTGCGACCAGCGGGTTGGCGGTCGGCGTGACCAGCGACTCTCCGCCGGAAAGCTGCACGCCGGTCCCGGTCAACTGCACGGTCTGGCTGCTCCCGCCACCCATGCCGCCGGTAAACGCGACCTTTAGCGCCCCGCTGACAGGCCCTGAAGTTGCCGGCGTAAAGCTCACGGCCATGGAGCAGCTTCCGCCGGGGGCCAGCGATGCTCCGCAGGAAAGGTTTGGCTGGAGCTTCAGGCTTGCGTCTCCCTGCAATTGGCTGTTCAGCGTGGCCGCATCATCGCCGGAGTTGGTAATTGTGACGACATCGCGCGTGGACGTTTGCGAAACCACGACTTTGCCGAAATCGAAGGAGCTGTTGGTGGTTTCGGAAGATGGCGTGGACGTTCCGCAACCCGAAAGCGCGAGGCCGACGAGGATGGCCAGAGTGGAGTGGAAAAGAACTTTCCTATGCAGCGTCACCGTGCTCCCGCGGGCCATGGGCTGATGAATTGGCGTGCTGCCCTGCCCGATCTTTGGATGCGGAGACCCCGTCCCCGCTCTGTATGGAAACGAAAATCCGGCCTGGAAATAGCGGCGGACAACTCGCGTGGACGGGTTGCTTTAAAATAGACGAGCAAACTTCAGAAAAAGGCCACCTATGTCCACGCAAATTGAGAGCACCCTTACGCAAAAGATTGAAACCGCCGCGCAGGCCGCCGGAATGGTGGTCCTTTCGGCCGAACCGGGCGCCGACACCGCCGGGCACCCTACGGCGAAGTTTCGCCTGGGGCTGGCGAACAGCCAGAACAAGGAACGCGGGCTGAACCTCGAGTTGAGCGAAGCCTTCGACTTCCATAAACCCGAGTTGCTGCCGGAGATGACCTCGCACCTTAAGGAAGAGGCGCGGCGGCTCCAGACCCCACGTCCCGACGTGTACGTGACGCTGGCCGGGCTGCCCATTCGCTTCAGCGGCTTTCGCTGGCCGTTTCACCGCTCCACTTCAGGCGCGGATTCCTATGTTGTTCACGGCACCGTGCATCTGGAAGACGGCGAGAACTCGCCGCTGCACGCGCTGGTTTCGGCGAGCATGACCGTGACGTTCGCCGAGATTGTTCCCGCACCGGAACAGCCCTATGCCGAGACGTTTATCTACAACGCGGTGCGGAAGACGCTGGACCAGGGACAGCTTGAGCTGCTGAAGAGCGGCAACCGCCAGCCCGTTCCCGTGACCACCCGCTACTACTCGCGCTGGCAGAAGAAGTTCTTCTTCACCGATACGACGGACGCCAGCCGTCAGGAATATCTGGCGCTGAAGGTCTATTGGCTCTCGGGCGTGCTGGGCGGAAACGGGCCGGTGTGGGTCGCCGATCCGCGCGACGCGCAGTACCTGAATACCGGCGAGAAAGACCTGCTGGCAATGGCGGGCGACCTGGCCAAGCAGGGGCTGCTTACGCTGGAGGGAGACGGCGCGGCGGCGACTCCGGCGCTGATGGCGCGCGCCGAGCAGTACCACGACAAAATGGAGCAGGCCCTCGACGCCACCAAGCCCACCTTCAACGAGGAAATGCGGCACGGCCACACGAACATGTAGGGGACTGGTTGCCAGGCTTCGCTCGAACCGATCAGGCCCGGGGGTTTTCCCGAATAGATGCGGGCTTGATGAATTTTGTGTGGGGGTGGTTGACGCCGCCCGCGAGCGGGTCTACTCTGAGCGCATCCTGAACCCAGCGGTTTGGGAGGGAGCGCAGTTACGAGCGAAGTCGGGGCCATTTTTAACTCGTGCCTGAACGGACCATTCGCAGCTGGTCCCGGTGTGACCGGGAACAGGCCCTCCGGCTCCAGCGCTCTTCCACTTACTTCGAGCAAGCAGCATCCCGCAGTCATTCAGAAAACCTTCCCGTCCCGGTTGCTTCCCCGCGCCACTGTGGGCCGGCCTGCGTCTTCTGGTCTCCCCCGGCATCTAAAACAGGTGGCCTTCTCCAGGGCTGCCACGGAGGTATTCGTCTAGCTTGAGTACAAAAGCGCTCGACATCACGCCAAATCTTGAGCCCCTTTTCGGGACCCGCGATGAAAATTTGAGGCTCATGGAAGACATGCTCCATGTGCGCATCGAGATGAAGCAGGACGCCGTGGAAGTAGTGGGCGCGGAGGAAAACGTTGCGCGGGTGCAGCGCATCTTCAGCGACTTTGAAGCTTTGCGGCGATCCGGTGTCACCCTTCAAAATGGCGAACTGAACGGGATGCTGCGGCTGGTGGTGGCCGACCCTTCCGTTACGCTGCGCAGCCTGGTGGAAACAGGCCGGCAGCGCTCGGCGGGCATCAAGCGCATGGTGCAGCCCCGGTCGCTGAACCAGCGGCGATACGTGGAGGCTATCGACTCCCTCGACATGGTGTTTGGCATTGGCCCGGCGGGCACGGGGAAGACCTATCTCGCGGTGGCCATGGCGGCCTCGGCGCTACTGGCCAAGAAGGTGAGCCGCATTGTTTTGGTCCGCCCCGCTGTGGAAGCGGGCGAACGGCTGGGATTCCTGCCCGGGAGTCTTCAGGAAAAAGTCGATCCCTATCTGCGCCCCTTGTACGACGCGCTCTACGACCTGCTGGAGCCGGAGCGCGTTGACCGGATGCTGGAGAAAAACGCCATTGAAATTGCTCCGCTGGCCTTTATGCGCGGGCGCACTCTCAACGACGCCTTTGTCATCATGGACGAGGCCCAGAACACCACCAGCGAGCAGATGAAGATGTTTCTGACGCGGCTGGGCAACAACTCGAAGGCGGTCATTACTGGAGACATCACCCAGATTGACCTGCCGAACCCGCGCCGGTCGGGGCTGATTGAGGCCCAGACGGTGCTGGAAGGGGTGGACGGGATCGGGTTTGTCCACTTCGAGAGCGGCGACGTGGTGCGGCACCATCTGGTGCAGCGCATCATTCAGGCCTACGACAACTTTGGCCGCGTGCAGCCGGAGCTTCCGCTCGAAATGGGAGAATCCGGCGAGGCGGTCAAGAGGCCGGTGAGCTAAAGCGAGGCGCTGCGATACCATAGACAAGGAGGGCTTTTGGCCCTCCTTCGCTTTTGCTCACGTCCATGATCCTTGTCGAACCTGCGATGCGTGCCCAGTATGGGCGCTCCGACTTCACAAAGAAAGATCTGGAAACCTTTCTGGCCCAAGCGCGGCGCGCCGTGGGGCTGGCTGGTTCGGTTTCCGTCCTGCTTACGGGCGATGCCGAAATACAGCGGCTGAACCGGGAGTTTCGCGGCAAGAACAAACCCACGGATGTTCTGTCGTTCCCCTCCGGAGAAAATGCCGGCCGC
This sequence comes from Acidobacteriaceae bacterium, assembly GCA_035765555.1. GTDB lineage: Bacteria > Acidobacteriota > Terriglobia > Terriglobales > Acidobacteriaceae > Silvibacterium. The sequence continues at coordinate 4,508 of DASTXK010000215.1, read as the reverse complement.
GCCCGAACGGCGGGCGATCTGGCGCTCTCGGTCGAAACGGCGGAGCGCGAGGCGCAACGGCTCGGGCATTCGCTCAATCTGGAATTGAAGGTATTGCTTCTGCATGGAACCCTGCACCTGGCCGGATATGACCATGAAGCTGACTCAGGCGAAATGGCGCGCAAGGAAGAGGCGCTGCGCCGCAAGCTGGGGCTGGCGCAGGGGCTGATTGCCCGGACAGCCCAGGGCGCGAATGGCGGCCGTCGAGGTCGAAAGCCATGAGGATCACGGTGGCGGTCATCATTCTGTTGCTGCTCGCGGTGCTTACGCTCGCTTCCTATGTGGACCGTCTCTACTCGGAGATGGGCAAATTTCTGGCCCGCGAGTTCGAGGAAAACATTGATGCCTGGGAGCAGCGGGTGGAGCCGCGGCTTGGGTTGAGCCGCGAGCATATCCGGCTTTCGGCGGCCATCCTCACGCAGCTTTCTCTTGGCTGCGTCATGCTCCTGTTCGGCGTGCTGATCTTCTATCACCGCGTTGTGCCCCAAAGCCTGGCGGCGGAAATTGGGCAGGCGGTGCTGGGCATCATCGTGGTGATCCTGTTCTGCAACCAGTTTCTGCCCTTCGTGTTTTTCACGCGCACGCGCGGCGAGTGGATTGTGCGCTGGAGCGGCGTTCTGCTGGTGCTGTTTTACCTGATGACTCCAGTGACGCTGTTTCTGGGGTTCCTGCTGTCGATTGCGGCGCTGGCGGAAAGCGCTCCGAAAACGCAGGACGAAACCGTGCTGGAGGCGGTGGAAGCTCTGATTGAGGCGGGCGAGGAAGAGGGGATTCTGGAAGAGAGCGACCGCGAGCTGGTGCGCTCGGTGGTGGAGTTCGGAGACAAGCTGGTGCGCGAGGTGATGACGCCGCGTCCTCGCATGTTCGCCGTACCCGCCGAGACGACTCTGGAGGAATTTTTGCGGATGCTGGAGACGGAAGACTACTCCCGCGTGCCGGTCTACAAGGGATCGCTCGACCACATTACGGGCATCGTGTTCGCGCACGACCTGCTGCGGATTCACGACGAGGAGACGCGGACGCGGACGGTGGCGGACATTCAGCGTCCGGCAATGTTTATTCCCGAAACCAAGCGGGTCAACGAACTGCTGCGCGAGATGCAGCGCGCAAAGCAGCACATGGACATTGTGATTGACGAGTATGGCGGAGTCGCGGGGCTGGTGACAATCGAAGACCTGATCGAGGAGATCGTTGGCGCCATCACGGACGAGCACGAGACAGAGGAAGCCGAGGCGGTGACGCGGGAGCCGGACGGGTCGTGGGTGGTCCCGGGAAACCTGGAAGTGGACCGCATGGGCGAGTTGCTGGACGCGGAGCTTCCGGAGCAGACCGAGGCGACGACGGTGGCAGGGCTGGTGAGCGAGGTAGCGGGGCGGATTCCGCAGGCGGGCGAGGTGATTGAACAATACGGCGTGCGGTTTGAGATTCTGTCCTCGACCGACCGCCGCATCGAGCGGCTGCGCGTGGGGCACGCGGAGAACGGCGGGCAAACCGCATAAATTCCTCTCCTAAAATGTTCGGTGATCTGTCTGGATTGGTAAAATAAGAATAGAGAGAGAAGAGACGGATCGCCTCCGGGCGGTCCGTTTCGCTTTATGCTGGAAATTCCCCGGCAAATGATTGGAACTAAAGAAGCTGCCGAAAAATTCTTTAGAATCAATAAGCTACAGCGACCGGCGTTTTCAGAAACCTAATAGAATGAATGAGTTGTAGCGCTGACTGAATTTTTGTTTTGAAAAATCCGCGGCTTTTAGATCTGGCCGGGCCCGCGGCAACTGAGTCGAGGTCCATTTTGAAATCGGGATTCGTATCCATTATCGGGCGTCCGAACGCGGGGAAATCGACGCTCATCAACGCGCTTGTGGGCGAGAAGGTCGCCATCGTCACAGCCAAGCCGCAGACCACCCGCACCCGCATTCACGGCGTGCTGGATGTTCCGGCGGTGAAGGGGAAGCATCCAGCGGCGCAGATCGTCTTCGTGGATACGCCGGGGGTCCACAGGCCGGGAAGCTCGCTCGACCGGCGCATGATGCAGGAGGTCCACGACGCCCTGGAGACCCGCGACGCGGTGCTGCTGATTGTGGACGCGACCCGCAGGCTCGATTTGCCGGAGCCGGGTTCGGACGAACCGGCATCGCGGCAGGAAAGCGAAGACGCCTTTGTCTTCGAGCTGCTGCGCAAGCTCGACTGCCCGGTCTTTCTGCTGATTAACAAGATCGACCGCATTGAGCGCGCGAAGCTTTTGCCGCTCATCCAGCGGTTGTCGTCGCTTTATGACTTTGCCGAGGTCATTCCCATCTCCGCGCTCAAGCGTGACGGGCTGGACCGGCTGCTGGCCAAGCTCATCGAGGCGCTGCCGAAGGGCGAGCGGTATTTCCCCAAAGACCAGTTCACCGACCAGCCGGAGCGGTTCATGGTGGCGGAGCTGATCCGCGAGCGCATCCTGATGGAAACCGGCGAGGAGGTCCCGTATGCCTCCGCCGTCGCCATCGAGCGCTTCGAGGAGCCGCAGCCGGGGGCCAAATCGCCGCTCACGCGCATCGCCGCCGCCATCTACTGTGAGCGGCAGGGGCAGAAGGCCATCCTCATCGGCAAGGGCGGCAGCAAGCTCAAGGCCATCGGGAGCGGTGCGCGCAAGGAAATTGAATCGCTGCTGGGCACGCGCGTCTTCCTCGAACTGCACGTGATCGTGAAGGAGAACTGGCGCGAATCACGCGGCTTTGTGGAGTCGCTGGACTGGCGGCGCCAACTGGAAGACATGGACGGAGGGAGCGGCCCGGAAAAAAGTTAGCCTGCCGCCGGGATGCTATAAACTTGGAGTTCCGGCTGATCTCTCGCCTTAATCTCACACTCCTGGAAACTCTATTGGCTGAAGCAAAGAAAAGCAGCGCTCCCGCCACCTACGCCGACGCGGGCGTGGACATTGCCGGCGGCGACCGCGCCAAGCAGCGCATCAAGTATCTGGCCCAGCGGACGTTCACGAAAAACGTCCTGAGCGAAATTGGCGGCTTCGGCGGCCTCTTCAAACTAGACACGGCGAAGTTCAAGCAGCCGGTGCTGGTCTCCAGCGCGGACGGCGTGGGGACCAAGCTGAAGCTCGCCTTCGAAATGGGCATTCACCACACGGTGGGCGCCGACCTGGTGAACCACTGCGTGAACGACATTGCCGTGCAGGGCGCGACTCCGCTGTTCTTCCTGGACTACCTGGCGACGGGTCGGCTCGACGGCGAGGTGATGGCCCAGGTTGTCGAAGGGCTTGCCAACGCGTGCCGCGCGAACGGCTGCGCGCTCATCGGCGGCGAAACGGCGCAGATGCCGGGCTTCTATGCCGATGGCGAGTACGACCTGGCGGGGTTCATTGTGGGCGCGGTTGATAAGGAGAAGCTGATCACGGGCGCGAAGATCAAGGCCGGAGACGTGCTGATCGGTCTGCCCTCGACCGGGCTGCACACCAACGGCTATTCGCTGGCCCGCAAGCTGTTCTTTGAGAAGGCCGGCTACAAGCATGGGCAGTACGTGAACGCGCTGGGAGAAAAGGCCGGGGCCGCGCTGATGAAGACCCACCGCAGCTACCTGAGCGTGATTCGCAAGCTGACGGCGGGCGGGCTGGTGGCGGGCATGGCGCACATCACCGGCGGCGGCATTACGGAAAACCTGCCGCGCATTCTGCCGAAAAACATTTCCGCGCACGTGGAGCTAGGCTCGTGGCCGGTGCTGCCGGTGTTTGAGCATCTGCGCGAGCTGGGCAGCGTGGAGCGCGACGAGATGCTGCGCACGTTCAATATGGGCGTCGGGTTGATCGCCGTGATTCCGGCGGACAAGTTCCGGCGCGCGAAGGGCGTGCTGGATCGCGCCGAAGAGAAGTTCTACGTGATCGGGCGCACGGCGAAGGGCGAGCGCAAGGTGGTCTATAACTAACTTTCGGGTGGCCCATTCAAGCCCGGTTTTGGCTTGAGTGGGGAACAAAATCCAACCGCTCTCGAACGATGGGGAGGCTCATGCGAAAACTTGGCGTTCTGCTCTCCGGGCGCGGATCGAACTTCGCGGCCATTGCGGAGAACATCGCGCAGGGGCGGCTGACGGGCTGCGAGATCGCGGTTGTGATTTCTAACAAGGCCGACGCCGCCGGGCTGGCCATTGCCCGCGAGCGGGGGCTGAAGGCCGTGGCCATTGAGGCGCGTGGGCGCAAGCGCGCCGAGCATGACGCTGAGATCATCTCCGCGCTGCGCGAGCACGAGGTTGATCTGGTGATTCTGGCCGGATACATGAGGCTGCTGTCGCCGGAATTTATACAGGCCTTTCCGCAGCGGATTCTGAACATTCATCCTTCGCTGCTGCCCGCCTTTCCCGGGCTGGACGCGCAGGAGCAGGCGCTCATCTACGGCGTGCAGGTCGCTGGATGCACCGTCCATTTCGTGGACGAGGAACTGGACCACGGAGTCATCGTGCTGCAGAAGGCCGTTCCGGTG
>DASTXK010000214.1:0-12698 GCA_035765555.1 Acidobacteriaceae bacterium | reverse complement strand
CGGTCCCTCGACGGGGCTGCCTACACGCACCTCACAAGGTGACATTCTCTCCGTGGCCACTCTCTCTCATGGAGACACCAAGCACGTGATGCTGCTGCCGGCGAGCGTGAAAGAGTGCTTCGAGTTTGCCGGAGCGGCCTTCGATTTGACTGAACGCCTTCAAACGCCGATCTTCGTTCTCTCGGACCTCGACCTCGGCATGAACAACTGGATGTCCGAGCCGTTTGAGTATCCCGAAAAGCCGCTCGACCGCGGCAAGGTGCTGACCGCCGAAGACCTGAAGCGGCTGGGTGGCTTTGCCCGCTACAAGGACGTGGACGGCGACGGAATTCCCTACCGCACGCTGCCCGGTACCGACCATCCGCTCGCAGCCTACTTCGTGCGCGGCAGCGGACACAACGAACGCGCCCTCTACACGGAAAAACCCGACGACTACCAGAATCTCATGGAGCGCCTCAACCGGAAATTCGAGACGGCCCGCACGCTGGTTCCCGCGCCGGTTATCGTGCAGAACGGCAAGTCGAAAATTGGCCTTATCGCCTACGGCACCTCCGATTACGCCGTACTTGAAAGCCGCGACCAGATGAAGAAAGAGTACGGCGTCGAGACCGACTACCTTCGCATCCGCGCCTATCCCTTCACGCGCGCGATCCACGATTTCGTGGCGTCACACGAGCGCGTTTACATCATTGAGCAGAACCGCGATGCGCAGATGCTGAGCCTGCTCAAGCTGGACCTGCCCGCCGCTGAAGCCGTCAAGCTGCGCAGCATTCGTCATTTCAACGGCCTGCCCATTGACGCGCGCTCCGTCACCAACGCGCTGGTCATCGAGGAGAATCTGTAATGGCTACCACCACCGCCCCCACTCCCAAAGTCAACCGCCTCGGCCTGCCGGCCATTGATTATCGCGGCAGCAAGACCACGCTCTGCGCCGGATGCGGCCACAACGCTATCTCCGAGCGCATCATTGATGCCTTTTACGAGATGGGCGTAAAGTCCGAGCGCGTCATCAAGCTTTCCGGCATTGGCTGCTCGTCCAAAAGCCCGGCCTACTTCCTCGCGCGCTCGCACGGTTTCAACAGCGTCCATGGACGCATGCCCTCAGTCGCCACCGGCGCACTGCTGGCCAACAAGACTGTGCAGGCCATCGGCGTTTCCGGCGACGGAGACACGGCCTCCATCGGCATGGGCCAGTTCGCGCACCTCATGCGCCGCAACCTGCCGCTCATTTACATCATTGAGGACAACGGCGTTTACGGCCTCACCAAGGGCCAGTTCTCCGCGACCGCCGACCTCGGCTCGAAGCTGAAGACCGGAGTCATCAACGACCTGCCCGCCATCGACACCTGTGCGCTCGCAATCCAGTTGGGCGCAACGTTTGTTGGCCGCTCGTTCTCGGGAGACAAGAAACAGCTTACGGCCATGCTGAAGGCCGCCGTCGCGCACAAGGGCACCGTGATGCTCGACGTCATCTCGCCCTGCGTAACCTTCAACGACCACGAAGGCTCCACCAAGAGCTACAAGTATATGCAGGAGCACGAGGAGGCCATCTCCGAAGCCGGATTCGTGCCCTTCTTCGAGGACATCGCCATCGATTACGACGCGGGTACCACCTACGACGTGACCATGCACGACGGCTCGCACCTGCGGCTGCGCAAGCTGCACGACAGCTACAACCCGACCGACCGCGTCGCCGCCGTAAAGGCGCTGATGGAGGCCCACGACCGCAACGAGGTTCTGACCGGCGTCTTCTACATCGATACCGAGAAGCCCAACTTTACCGATCTGCTCAACCTGGCCGATGATCCGCTGGCCACGCTGCCGCAGGAGCGGACACGGCCCTCGAGGCAAGTGCTGGCGGAGATCATGTCGAAGCTGGCATAAAGTCCGTACAAGGTATTCTGAAATTCAAACAGGCGCATCTTACGGGGTGCGCCTATTTGTTTGAACGTCGCAATCGAAAGGAACGAAAATGATGCGCCGCTTCCCCCGCTTTCCTCTCCGGCTGGCTCTTCTCGCGGGCTGCCTTGTGTTCTGCTCGCTAGCCGCTAGCGCGCAGACCGGCATCTACGCCGAGTTCAGCACCTCGGACTTCCACACGTCTAATGTCGACCGGCAGTACGGCCCGACCTTTGGTCTTTATCACAATATGTTCCGGCCTCCATTTCTCGGAATTGGCTTCGACCTGCGCGCTACTCTGCTGGGCTCGGGCGGGACCAAGGCCTATATGGGCCTTGTGGGGCCGCGACTCCAGCTTCGTCCCCGTCTCATTCCTCTCATGCCCTATGTGGAGGGACTGGTAGGGGCCGGCAACGTGCAGGTGGGCGGGGCGAGTAGCGTGGTGAGCAAGACCGCGCTCGCCTATGAGGGAGTGGCCGGTATCGACTGGACCATTTTCCCGCGCCTCGACTGGCGTGTTGTTGAGTTTTCCGCCGGAGGCTTCTCCAGCCTGAACGCCAGCATTTCGCCGCGGACCTGGAGCACCGGGCTGGTGCTGCGGCTGCCCTAAATACTAAAGCGGAATGGCCCGGAGATGAGTCCCCGGGCCTTTTTCCGTCACATGCGCGAGAGCCTTATTCCCGCTCGATCACCAGCGATTCAATCGTGATGGGATTGTGCGGCTTGTCCTGCGCATTGCGTGGCACGCGCGAAATCTTCTCCACTACGTCCTGGCCCTCTACAACTTCGCCGAAGATCGTGTGCTTGCCAGTGAGCCACTCCGTGTTGGCCACCGTGATGAAGAACTGGGACCCATTCGTGTTGGGGCCGGCGTTGGCCATGGCCAGCTTGCCCGGAGCATTGAAGCGGTGCGGCGACCCCTTGGTCTCGTCCGCGAACTTGTAGCCGGGGCCTCCGAATCCGGTGCCCGCCGGGTCTCCGCCCTGGATCATGAAGTCGGGAATCACGCGGTGGAAGATGGTCCCGTCATAGAGCTTGTCGCTGCTCTTTTTATGGGTCACGGGATGGGTCCACTCGCGCTTCCCCTCCGCCAATTCGACAAAGTTGGCCACGGTTTTGGGAGCATCCTTCTCGAAGAGGCGGACGACGATCTGGCCTTCACTGGTGTTGAAGACGGCGTAGGTTCCTGGCTGGCGGGACATCGTTGTACTCCTTTGGGAATTTACTGCTGAGGTTGGGCCGCCGGTGTTGTCGGAGCGGCGGAATCAGACGGCAAAGGCGGCATCGGCTGACCGTTCTGGACGATCGTCACCTTCTTCAGAACGACCGGTTCAAGCGGCTTATTATTTTCGTCGCGCTCGACTTCCGCGATAGACTGCGCCACCAGAACACTGTGCGGATCGCACTGGCCAAAAATCGTGTAATGCTGGTTCAGATGCGGCTGCGGCGCCTCCGTAATGAAGAACTGCGAGCCGTCCGTGTTCGGGCCAGAGTTGGCCATCGCAAGCCGTCCCGCCACATCAAAATTCAAATTTGGAACGAATTCATCCGGCACCGTGTACCCAGGGTCGCCCTCGCCGGTGCCAAGCGGATCGCCGCCCTGGATCATGAATCCTGGAATCACGCGATGAAAAGCAGTCCCGTTGTAGAGCGGCTTGTCATGCATCTTCCGGTGCGGCATCGCGGGATTCGTCCAGTCCTTCGTGCCCTCGGCAAGGCCGATGAAATTGGCCACGGTCTTTGGCGCTTCTTTCGAGAAGAGCTTGCAGGTCATGCGTCCCATGCTGGTGTCAAAAACCGCTGTGGGGCCGGTGGGCTGTGGACTTACCTGCGCCTGGCTATCGGGCGAATCCGGCAACGACTGCGAAGCCGTATCGGCTGGAGTGGACTGCTGGGCGAACGCGCTAAGCGCGATCAAAGCGGCTGTGGAGAGCAAAAGGGAGCGGCGGATCAAATTCATGCAAGTAATTTCCAAATCCAGAGTAACGGTCGCGGGCCAAAACTTCTACTTTGCGTAAAAACCGGACAGTGAGGACTCGTGTCGTTGCGAAAGCCGCGGCATCAGAAACAGAACAATAAGCTGTGCCGTTATGGCCCCGCAGGTATCCAGCGCAACATCCCATGGCGAGCCTCCGCGGTTGGGCAGAAATGCCTGATGCAGCTCGTCGGCGCTGGCGATCAAAATCGTGCAGCCGATCGCGAACACGCTGGAGCGCACCCACAAGGCCCGGAGCCCATCGATCGCGCGAAGTGTGGTCCTGAATCCGTGAAAGAAGCACACGCTGACCAGCCCATATCCCGTGAAGTGACCGGTTTTGCGAATGCACTCGTGGACGATGCTCCACCGATGAGAAGATATGGGGCCGAAGAGCCATTCCCAGACGGGCCGCAGCCATTTGCTGGTATTCGCAGCGGACATGAAAACGGTGGACTCAACCGCGATCACGATTACGGCCAGTGCAGCCGGAAGCCAGTTGAGGAACACGCGACGGCGGGAACTGCCCATAAGGCTGATTATAGGTGAGTGAGGGGTCCCGCGCCGCAATGCGAAATGCCGACGCGGTGCTTGCGATTAGCTTGTTGCGTGCGGATCGATGTCGAGCTTCGAGCCGTTGCTCCACTCGGTCATGGGCCGCACAGAGCGCACATGGTTCTTATGGGATTTGCGGCTCGCGCGGCGATAATCGCGGTTCATGGTGGCGATCACTTCGAGCGGAATTTCCTTGGGGCAGGCGGCGGTGCATTCGCCGATGTTGGTGCAGTTTCCGAAGCCCTCAATGTTCATTTGCGCGACCATGTTGAGCGCGCGCTGGTCCTGCTCGATCTGCCCCTGAGGCAACCGGCCCAGATGGGAGATTTTGGCGCCGGTGAACAGCGCTGACGACGCATTGGGGCAAGCCGCCACACAGGCCCCGCAGCCGATGCAAGCGGCGGCGTCCATGGCATGGTCGGCCACGTCTTTTCCGATGGGAATGGTGTTGCCGTCGGGCGCGTTTCCGGTGGAGACGGAAACGTATCCCCCCGCCTCGATAATGCGGTCAAACGAGCGGCGGTCCACAACCAGATCTTTGATCGCCGGGAAAGACCGGGCACGCCACGGCTCAAGAACCAGTTCCTGGCCGTCCTTAAAGTGCCGCATGGTGAGTTGGCAAACCGTGGTGGCGCGCTCCGGGCCATGCGCCACGCCGTTAATCATGAATCCGCAGGAGCCGCAGATGCCCTCGCGGCAGTCATGCTCAAATGCAACCGGCTCCTCGCCGCGCTCGATCAGCGTCTCGTTCAACACGTCGAGACACTCGAGCATGGACATTTCCGGATTCACCTGGTCCACGGCGTAGTCCACGAACTTGCCCTTGTCGCTGCTGTTTCTCTGGCGCCAGATTTTCAGTTTGAGTTTCATCTACTTATAGCTCCTCTGGCTGGGGTGGACGTATTCGAACTCCAGCGGCTCCTTGTTGAGCGCGGGCGCGCTGTCCGGGCCGGTGTAGCCCCAGGCTGCGACATAAGAGAAATGCTCGTCATCGCGCTGCGCCTCGCCTTCGGCAGTCTGGTACTCTTCGCGGAAATGCCCGCCGCAGCTTTCGTTCCGATGGCGCGCGTCGATGCACATCAGCTCGGCCAACTCGAAAAAGTCCGCGACGCGGCCGGCCTTTTCCAGGCTCTGGTTCAGGTCTTTCCCGCTGCCCGGAACCGTCACGTTCTGCCAGAACTCCTCGCGCAGCGCGCGAATTTCGCCAATGGCTTTTTCAAGCCCCTGCGCCGTGCGCGACATGCCGCAATACTCCCACACAATCTTGCCCAGCTCGCGATGGAAGGAATCCACCGTGCGCTTGCCCTTGATCGAGAGCAGCCGGTCAATGTTCTGCTGCACCGCTACCACCGCCTCGCGCACCGCGGGATGCGATTCGTCCACTTTGCCGGGCTTGGCCTTGGCAAGATAATCACCCACCGTATAGGGGATGATGAAGTATCCGTCAGAAAGCCCCTGCATCAGCGCGCTCGCGCCCAGGCGATTGGCCCCGTGGTCGGAGAAGTTCGCCTCGCCCGCCACAAACAATCCCGGGATGGTGCTTTGCAGGTAGTAGTCCACCCACAGCCCGCCCATGGTGTAGTGAATCGCGGGATAGATGCGCATCGGCACCTTGTACGGGTCTTCATCGGTGATGCGCTGGTACATATCGAAGAGGTTGCCGTAGCGCTCGCGAATGGTCTGCTCGCCAAGCCGCGAAATCGCGTCCTTGAAGTCGAGGTAAACGCCGAGGCCGGTTTCGCCCACGCCACGCCCCTCGTCGCAAACGTTCTTCGCGTTGCGCGAAGCCACGTCGCGCGGCACAAGATTGCCGAAAGCCGGGTAGCGGCGCTCCAGATAATAATCGCGGTCTTCCGGAGGAATCTGGTTCGGGGGTCGCTTGTCGCCCTTCGCCTTCGGCACCCAGATGCGCCCGTCGTTGCGAAGCGACTCCGACATCAGCGTGAGCTTCGATTGATAGTCGCCCGACACCGGAATGCACGTGGGGTGGATCTGCGTGTAGCAGGGATTGGCGAACAGCGCCCCGCGCTTGTACGCGCGCCAGATGGCCGTTGCGTTCGATCCCTTGGCGTTGGTCGAAAGATAGTAGACATTGCCGTAACCGCCCGTTGCCATCACAACGGCGTCGCCCATGTGGACGCTGAGGTCGCCGGTGATGAGGTTGCGCGTGACGAGACCGCGCGCCTGCCCATCAATGACGATGATGTCCAGTATTTCGGTGCGCGGAAACATCTTGATCTTCCCCGCGCGAATTTGCCGCTCCAGCGCTTGATACGCTCCCAGCAGAAGCTGCTGCCCTGTCTGGCCCCTCGCGTAGAACGTGCGCGAAACCAGTGCTCCGCCAAACGAGCGGTTGGCAAGCGACCCTCCGTATTCACGCGCGAACGGCACGCCCTGGGCCACGCACTGATCAATGATCTTGACGCTGTTCTCGGCCAGCCGGTAGACGTTGGCTTCGCGCGAGCGGAAGTCACCGCCTTTGACCGTGTCATAAAAGAGGCGATACACGCTGTCGCCGTCGTTCTGATAATTTTTTGCGGCGTTGATGCCGCCCTGCGCGGCAATGGAGTGCGCGCGGCGCGGCGAGTCCTGAAAGCAGAAGCAGCGCACGTTGTAGCCAAGCTCGCCCAGCGAAGCGGCAGCGGAGGCCCCGGCGAGCCCCGAGCCGATGACCAGAATCGTGTGCTTGCGCTTGTTCGCGGGGTTCACCAGCTTCATGTCGAAGAGGGTCTTTTCCCACGCCTTGTCAATCGAGCCGGAAGGGATTCTTGCGTCGAGTGTCATTTACTTAAGTAGCCCCGTAAGTACGCTGATGGGAATGGAAATATATCCGGCAATGAGGACCACCGCGACAACCAGCGCCAATCGCTTGTTCGCCCGCTCTCTGGGCAGGGAGTGCGGCACGCCGAAGGACTGGAACATGCTCCAGAGGCCATGGCGAAGGTGCATTCCCAGCAGGACCAGCGCGAAGATATACCACGCGGAAACCCACCAGACCTGAAAACCGGTGACGACATTGTGATAAACATCGCCGGGAATAAATACCGTACCAGGATGGATGGTCCCGGCCGTGAACTCCAGCAGATGGAAGATGACAAACGCCAGCACGATTGGGCCTGACCAGTACATCGTCCGCGAAGCGTAAGAGGAATTGATGGCCTTTTTGCGCGAGTAACCCACCGGGCGCGCCTTTTTGTTTCTGATAGCCAACTGTACAGTCGCGATGATGTGCAGCACCACGGCGATAATCAGAATGCTGCGCGCGATCCACAGCAGCGTTCCGTCAAAATGCAGGAACTCGGCGTAGGAATTGAACCGCTCCGGGCCTGCGAAAACCAGCAGGTTTCCCAGAAGGTGCCCGATTAGAAACAGGAAGAGAATGCAGCCCGTGACGGCCATCACAATCTTCTTGCCGTTGGTCGATTGCCAGAAGTTTGGCGCGTGTTGTTGCAGGTCGATGGCGGATGCGCTCATTGTTTCCAGGCCCTACTAAGTTGAAGCATGTACGCTCGTATCCTTAAGTATTGGTAGATGTGGACGCAGCCGAAAAGATGCGCCTGCTGCTGCGTGGAAGCGTCTGTATCTATTATTGGTTCGTCAAGGGGAGAGCGTCAAGAAAACGCAGCGCGGTTGCGCGAACGAGTTCTTAAATTGAAACTGAATTCAATTGCGAATCAACCCGCGAGAGACATTCCATGTCCCGCGATCACAAGACCATCCCGAAACGTGAGGACTTCCGCGCGGTCCGTTCCCCGCTCATTTTTGAAGCGATCACCAGCGCGTATTCACGCCCTCATACACCGCCGTGACCTGAAAGTGCAGACCGGGAGTCTTCTCCAGTCCCATCGTCCAATACCGGCGCAGCGCGTCCTTCCCCTTTACCACTCCATCTTCCGCAAAGCCAATCTGCTTTGCGACCGGCGACGTAAATACCACATCCTCATGAAAGTGACTCAACACCGCTTCCACGCCGCGCCGGTTCCATGCCGCTTCCCATTCCCTCGCAAATTCAATCGCATTCATGCGGTTCATCGTTCCCCTCGCAATTTTCCAAGCAAATCGCGCAACGCTCCACCACGATGACTGACGCCATGTTTCGTGGCCAAATCAATTTCCGCCATCGTCTTTCTCAACTCAGGAAGATAAAACAGCGGATCATATCCAAAGCCCCCGTTGCCCCGAGGCTCGCTCAGAATTTTACCTTCCACCGAACCTTCACCTGTGTAGAGGCACACACCATCACGCGCCGCCGCCAACACGCATCGATAGCGAGCGGAGCGGACCTCCCGTGAAATGCCATTCAGCCTCTTCAGTAGATAAAAATTATTTCGCTGATCGATGCTGAGTCGCTCGTCGCCCGTAAAACCCGCGTCCGCCGCATAGCGTGCCGAGCGAACTCCCGGCTCGCCGCCGAGCGCGTCCACTTCCAAGCCGGAGTCGTCGGCAATCACCAACTCTCCCCGCGCGAATCCACTGTAATAAACGGCCTTCGCGCGGGCATTGCCTTCAAAGGTCGCCTCATTTTCAGCGGGCGCGGGAATATCGCTCAATCCCGGCAGCGGCTCAATCGCAACTCCCGTGTCTTTGGCGGCAACCGCAAAGTCGCGCAGCTTGCCGGGATTGCTGCTGGCCACATACAGGATCATTCCTCTACGTTACCCATGAATCCCTTTTAATGCCGGGTAAATCTTCCGATACGCTTTGTAGCCTTCCGCATACCTCGCGACAGCGGCGGCCTCCGGCTCAATCTGCTGCGCCACGTTAATGGACGCGGCGCAGGCCTCTTCCAGATTCGCCCAGCCCTTCGCGCCCACTCCAGCCAGCAGCGCGGCCCCGAAAGCTGCTCCCTCTTCGGCGACCAGAACATCAGAGCGGTATCCGTAAATCGCCGCCTGGATCTCGCGCCAGAGCACGCCGCGCGCGCCGCCCCCGCCCAGCCGCACGCCCTTTACCGGAATGCCAAGCTCGGCGAAAAGCGAGAACGTGTCTTTGAGCGAATATGCGACGCCTTCCAGCACCGCGCGCACCAGGTGTCCCCGCGTGTGACCGGCAGTCAGCCCAACGAAGGCCGCGCGCGCCTGCGAGTCCAGATGCGGCGTGCGCTCGCCCAGCAGATACGGCGTCCACAGCAGGCCGTCGCTGCCCGCTGGAACCTCAGCGGCCTCGGCGGTCAGCGCGTCGTAATCCCTTCCCGGCGCAATAACATCACGCAGCCATCGCAAAGAAAGCCCCGCCGCCTGCGTCACACCCATCACGTGCCAGCGCCCGGGAACGGCATGGCAGAATGTGTGCAGCCGTCCCAGCGGATCGCGCGTGGGAGCGGCGGTCGCGGCAAAGACCACTCCTGAAGTTCCGATGGTCGCTGAAACCGATCCCGGTTCCAGAATTCCCATGCCCACGGCGCCCGCGCCCTGGTCGCCCGCGCCCGCGACCACCGGCGTTCCCGCAACCAGCCCGGTGAGTTCCGCAGCCTCAGCGGAAATTTCCGCGCACACCTCCGGCGACTCATACAACCGCGGCAGCCATGCCTCTGGAATCCCTGCCGCGCGCGCCACCTCGCCCGACCAGCGCCGATGCGCCACGTCCAGCAGCAGCGTGCCCGAGGCCTCCTGCACATCCATCGCATAAGCCCCGCTCAACCGATAGCGAACATAATCTTTGGGACAAAGAACATGCGCGATTTTGCCGAAAATTTCCGGTTCGTGGTTTCGCACCCACAGCAGCTTGGTCAGTGTAAAGTTGGGCAGCGCAGGATTAGCCGTAAGTTCAATCAGCCGTTCTCGGCCAATCGCGTCGTGCAGCCATTCGCACTCGGCGTCCGTTCGCTGGTCGCACCATATCAGCGACGGCCGCAGCACGTCTCCCGAAGCATCGAGCATCACCGCGCCGTGCATCTGGCCTGTCAGCCCCACGGCTTCGACTTTCGCGCCGCTCACTGCAACAACTTCCCGAATCGCCTGCTTTGCGGCCCGCCACCAGTCTTCCGGGTCCTGCTCGGCCCAGCCCGGCTGCGGGCTGCGAAACGGGGCGTGCTCGGCGGACGCAGCCGCCACGAGCTTTCCCTGAGCATTTACAAGAACGGCGCGCGTGCCGCCTGTGCCGATGTCGAGACCAAGAAACACGGGCCAAATCTCCTTAGGGCCTGTTAACGCTATTAGGGCAGACAGCGTTGCTGGCCAAAATTCGGTCAGACGAGGCGGAGTCCGCAGGCTGTGGCGGGCCCACAGTCAAGGACGACAACAAAGTATGGCCGGATTTTGGCCGCAACCCGAAGGGAAAGGGCGAATTTTCTCGATTGCTTCGTCCCTCGTCGCTAGAGTACGCCCGGTATTCGTCGCTCCTCATTCCTTGCACTCGAAAAAATTCGCTCCTTTCGCTGCCGTCCTAATAGTGTTAGCAGGCCCTGCTAAAGCGATGTACTTCGACTAATTTACATCATTCGACGCCGGTTCAGAATGCGAGTCTTCAGCGTTCTATTCGCGGGGCAGCTTCCGCGGGAGAGGCGGCGGACTCATCGGCGTAAAATTCGGCGATCTCCGCCGCGTATTTCTCCTCGATCACCCTTCGCCGCAACTTCAGCGTGGGCGTCATCTCGCCAGACTCCAGCGACCACTCGTCCGCAACCAGCCGAAAGAGCTTGATGGTCTCGAAGTTCGCCAGCGTCGCGTTCACCTCGTCCACAATTCCCTGATACAGCGCAACCACGCGCGCATCCTCAGTCAGATCGCGACGGTTGCCCGCCTCAATTCCCTTCTCTTTGGCCCACGCCTCCAGCGCCGCAAAGTTCGGCGAAATCAGCGCCGACGCGAACTTGTGCCGGTCGCCCACCATGGCCGCCTGCGCCACAAACACGCTCAGCTTCAGCTTGTTTTCAATCGGCTGCGGAGCGATGGTCTGTCCCCCAGAGGTCTTCAGCAACTCCTTCTTGCGGTCAGTGATGTGCAGGAAGCCGTCCTCATCCAGCCGCGCGATGTCGCCGGTTTTGAACCATCCATCTGCATCGAAACTCTCCGGCTCGTGCGGCGAACGGTTCCAATAGCCTGCGAAGACATTCGGCCCCTTCACCAGCAACTCGCCGTCCTCGGCAATGCGGCACTCGACCTGCGGTAGCGGCTTCCCTACGGACCCCATCCGGTTGGCCGCCGGAGTATTGATCGCCAGCACCGGCGAGGTTTCCGTAAGCCCGTAGCCCTCCAGAATCCGAATCCCGGCTGCGGCAAACCAGCGGGCCGTCTCCAGCCCCAATGGAGCGCCCCCGGCGATAAAATACCGTACCCTCCCGCCGAAACCCGCGCTCATTTTCTTGTAGACAATCCGATTTGCGAGCTTCCATACCATTGCGTCCGGCCTCTCGCCGCGCGCCACGGTTTCCCGATACTTGGCGCCAACCCTGAGCGCCCACTTCATCATCCGCCGCTTCATGCCGGACGATGCCCGCCGCTCCACTTCCTGCCGGAATTTCTCAAATACTCGCGGCACGCCCACCACAATCGTCGGCTTCACCGTCGCCAGCGCCGCCGGAAGCTTGTCGAAGCTCCCGCAATACGCGACGGTTGCGCCCCGCGTGTACATGGCGTAGTCCAGATGCCGCGCCGTGATGTGCGACAGCGGCAGAAACGAAATGCAGGAGTCGGTCGCGCCAATCTCAAACCCCGCCAGTGACTCGTTGATGTTCGAGGCGATATTGCCGTGCGTCAGCCGCACGCCCTTCGGTTCGCCCGTCGTCCCCGACGTGTAAATCAACGTCGCCAGATCGTCCGGGCGAATATCATAGGCCTCACGGTCAAACGCGGCATCGCGCCCCGTGGCCTTGTCGGCTTTGCCGATCAGGAAGGAAAATTTCTCGGCGTCAGGCGTACCCTCATCGTCCATAATGATGAGACGTTCGAGCGCCGTCCGCTCCCGGCCCCAGACCAGCTTCTCGTATTGCTCGCGTGTCGAGACCACGGCCACGCGCGCGCCGGAGTCGGCCAGCAGATCACAGGTCTGCTCCGCCGTCAGCGTGGGATAGATGGGAACATCGACCGCGCCAATGGCCAACGCGGCAAAATCGGCAACGGCCCACTCCCAGCGGTTCTCGGAGAGGATTGCGATGCGGTCCCCCCTGCCGATTCCCCACTCGCGCAGGACTCCCGCCAGCGTCCGCACCCGCTGATAAATCTGGTTGCCGGAAATCGCCTGCCAGCCGCCTTGCGCGCTCTGGGTAAGCACCGCATGGTCGCGATTCGAGGCAGCGACCAGAAAAAATACGTCGTTCAGAGTAGTGAGT
>DASTXK010000213.1:0-2039 GCA_035765555.1 Acidobacteriaceae bacterium | reverse complement strand
CATGGCCGGGCAACAGCCATCCGCCCGGACGAAGCAGCTCGTGAAAACGTTCGGCGAGCCGGTGGATTCGCTCCGCGGAGAAATAGATCATCACGTTACGGCAGAGGATGAGATCGAAAGGAAGAGCGTCCGGCGAAGGGTGAGAAAGATCGTTGGTGAGGTTGTGGTAGCGGAACGAGACTGCGTCGCGCAGGGCGGGATGGAGAATCCAATGCTTACCGTCGCGGAGGAAATACGAAGTGAGAACGCTTTCCGGAACATCGCGCAGGGCCCAGCGCGAGAATCCGCCTTCACGCGCCTGAGCGAGAAAGTCGGGGTTGATATCGGTGCCGAGGATGGTGACGCGCCAGTCCTCTAAAGCGCCGGCGAAATCCTGAGCGAGGACGATGGCGATGGAATAGGGCTCGGCTCCGGTGGCGCAGCCCGCGCTCCAGATGCGCAACTCGCGTGTTTCGCGATTGGCTTGCAGAAGGTCCGGGATGATGACGCTACGAAGCAGATCGAAGTGCTCGGACTGGCGAAAGAAGTACGTTTCGCCAATGGTGAGTTCGCCCACAAGGGCGTCGAGTTCGACGGAGTCGTCGCGAACGCGACGCAGATAGTCGGCGCAGCCTCTGGAATGGAGCGCTGCCAGGCGGCGGCCGAGGCGTGTGGCGAAATCCTCATCACGTGATGCGTAGTAATCGAGGCCGGTGTGCTGGAGGACGTACTGCTTCAGGGCCGGATACGTGGAATCGGCGAGGGTTTGGGACAGGTTCATCCGGCCAGAGTGGCCAGATTGTGCAATCTTGTTGCCATTGTGGCCTGGAGGGCCTCAAGGCATTGTTTTTCCTGCTCGTATAGTATTTTGGCGCAGGAAAGCAGAAGGATTTGGCGATCACCGGCGTTTGCGACCGCTCCGGCGCAGTGTTCGGGGGAGGCTTCGGCGGGCAAAGGGCGCATATCGTCTGCACGAATTTCCAGAACAGATTCGGCTTCATCCGCTTCTAAAGCCGCCCGGACGCCGCCGGCATCGATGATGACCAGGGGAGTGTAGAGGTCCGATGGGCCATCCGGTAAGCCGAAAAGGCGGCGCAGCGGAATCACCGGGACCGCTTCGCCGCGCAGGTTCAGAAAGCCTTCGAGGATGCGCGGCTGCCCCGGGGTGGAAACCAATGCAGCGCGGTGAACAATCTCGCGGATATTGGCGGCGGGCACGCCGTAGGTTTGCTCTCCGACGCGCAGCAGCAGAAATTGTCCGGTCGCGAAACTCAAGACATCCTCATTATGGAGGAGGGGATGGCGGCTGTCCACACCGGCGGAGTTTCGCCAAATATACGCCCCTGCTACTCTGATCCCATGCAACTCATTCGGGGCGCGCCGGGCAGCGGCAAAAGCGCGCTGGTGCTTCGCGAATTTCAGGAAGCGCATCGCGCGGGGAAGCGAGCCCGAATTGTGGCGCCGACGGCTACGCTGGTACGCCACTATCAGCATGAGCTGGCGCGGGCTGGACTCGTGTTCGATCCCGCCCAGGTGGTTTCGCTGAGCCGTTTCGCGACGGAATGCGCCTCGGGGGTCCGGCTGGCGCCGGCGGAACTGGTGCGCGCGCTGACGCGCGATGCTCTGGAACGGCTTTCGCTGCCGGAGTTTGCGGAGGTGGCGGGCACGCAGGGAATGGCCGATGTAGCGGTCGAAACCATGGGCCGCTTCGAGAATGCGGGCTGCACGCCGGAGAAGCTGGGGCGTGTGCGCGGCCTCACGCCGCAAGGGCGAGCTTTTCAGCGGCTCTGGAAAGATGTGGATGCGGCGATCACAGTCCGTGGATTCGTGACGCGTGCGGGCCTCTTCCGGGCGGCGGCGAAATCGGTGGCGCCAGGCGCCGTGTGGCTCGACGGATTTCTAAAATTCAGTCCAATCGAGGGAGAACTGCTGCGCGCGATGGCGGCGCGGTGCGAACTGACGCTCACGCTTTCCGACGGGCCGGAGACAAGTGACGCGTACCGGTTCGCCATGGAACTGGGCGCGAAGGACCGGCTGCTGCCCGCGGTTCCGCGGCGCAC
>DASTXK010000212.1:0-4691 GCA_035765555.1 Acidobacteriaceae bacterium | reverse complement strand
TGGCTTTGAGGCCAACACACAGACTGTTTCGGTGGAGTCACCGGCGGCGATTTCCAAGACAGTCGCGCTTTCGATTGCGGCTGCCACACAAACCGTGACGGTGGCGGCCAGCGCGAATGACGTGCTGCAGAAGTCCGTGGTTGATTCCACCGAGATTGGGACGAGTACGGTGAGCAAACTCCCGCTTATCAGCAGTTCCACGGGAGTGGCCGCAGCCATTACGCTGGCCAGCCCCGGCGTGACGGCGGACTCGAACGGGATGTTTCATCCGCTGGGCGAACACTCGGACACGACCTACTCGATTGACGGCCAGCCAATCAGCGATCAGCAGAGCAAGACTTTTTCCAACCAGGTCTCGATGAACGCGATCCAGTCGATGAAGATCATTGAGGGCGTGATTCCGCCGGAGTACGGCGATAAGGCCTCGCTGGTGGCGAAGACCACAACGAAATCCGGGCTGGGGAGCAAGTTCGCCGGGAACGCGCAGGCCACCTACGGCAGCTTTGGGACGACGGATGTGAATGCGTCGCTCTCCACCGGCAATGAGCGCGTGGGGAACTTCATTACTGGAGACGTGAACAACAGTGGGCGCTTTCTTGATTCGCCTGAGTTTGTTCCGCTGCACGACCACGGCAATAATGAATCGCTGTTTGACCGCATCGACTTTGCTCCGGAAACAGCGGACCAGTATCACCTGAACCTGACAGCCTCGCGTTCGTGGTATCAGGTGCCGAACCAGTATGACCAGCAGGCCGCGGGGCAGGACCAGCGCGCGCAGATCTTTTCCTACAACATTGCTCCATTCTGGACGCGCATTTTCGGGCAGACGGGCGTGTTGGAGGTGAATCCCTGGCTGCGGCAGGACAATGCACATTATTACCCAAGCCGCGATATTTTCAGCGACAGTCCGGCCACGCTTTCGCAGGACCGCTCACTGCGCAATCTGGGCGCGAGGGTGCAATACACGCTGGCAAAGGGAATTCACAACGCAAAGTTCGGGGCAGAGGTAAGCCACACTTTTCTTACGGAGAATTTTGGAGTCGGGATCACCAGTTCCACCTACAATGCGCCGTGTGTGGATGCGGCGGGGACTCCTGTGGCCGCTCCGGGAGTGAATCAGACCTCGGAATGCGCTGCGGCGGGGTACGAGCCGAATCCAGATTTCCAGTCCGGACTGCTGCCTTATGACCTGACGCGCGGAGGGGCGCTGTTTCGCTTTCACGGATATACCGACGTCAAGGAAGAAGCGCTGTACGCGCAAGACCAGGTTGCGCTGCGCAACTGGCAATTCATGTTTGGAGTGCGCGGGGACAACTACAACGGACTTACGCACAAGGCGATGCTGGAGCCGCGCGCGGGCATTACTTATAACCTGACCCGAACGAAGACGGTGCTGCGCGTAGGTTATTCGCGTCTGATGCCGACTCCGTACAACGAGAACCTGATCGTTTCGAGTTCGACCGGGGGAGGCGGCCTGGCGCGGAATACCGGGGCTTATGGAGAGCAACCTCTGACGCCTGCCGCGAGGAACCAATACGATGCCGGATTTGAGCAGTCCATCGCTAAGCATTTGATTGTGGACGGCGAGTACTTCTGGAAGGAAACTAAGGGGGATTACGACTTCGACGTGTTGCTGAATACGCCTCTGACCTTTCCGATCCAGTGGAGGAAGTCGAAGATTGATGGCTTCGACCTGCGGGTGACGATGCCGCTTTATCACGGGCTGACGGCCTACTCCGTAATGGGGCACTCGCGGTCGCGGTTCTTTGGGCCGGAGCGGGGCGGCATTCTGTTCAACAATCCTTCGGGGCTTAGTTCAAATGCGCCGTTTCGGATTGATCACGATCAGGATTTTGAGCAGACAACCAACATTAACTATCAGCCGCGCGTGAACGGGCCATGGTATGGATTCACGTGGCGCTTCGACAGCGGGATGGTGGCGGGAAATGCTCCGGTCGCGACAGATGCGGTGACTCCGGTGAGCCTGACTTATCTGACGGCCGATCAGCAGGCGCAGATTGAGCTGTCCTGCGGCGGGGTGCGAGCGACGCTGGGGCATCCGCTAACCAGTTGCGCGCCGGGAGAGCTGTCCACGCCTCAGCTGCGGATTCCGGCTCCGGGGACAGAAGATGATGACCGCAACCCGCCTCGCATTGCGCCGAGGAACCTGTTTGATATGTCGAGCGGGTGGGACAATTTGTTTCGCACTGACAGGTTCAAGACCAATGCGACGTTTTCCGTCACGAACCTGACCAACAAGGTGGCGCTGTATAACTTTCTTTCCACCTTCAGCGGAACACATTTTGTTCCGCCCAGATCGTATACGGCTGGGCTGACAATGAATTTCTAACTTTGGACGACGGGCTGGTCGCGGTCGGAAACTTCTGCGAGTGCGGCCAGTTTGGCGGCGATATCCGGCGTGAGCGCGTTGGGAAGGCAGCGCCAGGTCCAGTTTCCGGCGGCGCGCGAGGGCATGTTCATGCGGGCCGAGGTGGGCAGCGAGAGCAGGTCCTGCACGGGGACGATGCAGGTGTCGGCCACTGAGGTTTCAAGGGCGCGGACCATATCCCAGACAAAGCTCTGCCGTGTGGATCCGAGATAGGCTTTGGCGGCGGCCTTTTCGGCTTTAGAGGCTTCTTCGTCCCACCAGCCCTGCGTGGTGTTGTTGTCGTGCGTGCCGGTGTAGACGACCGAGTTCTTGACGTAGCGGTGCGGCAGGTAATCATGGGCCTTGCGTGAGGCGAAGCCGAACTGAAGGATGGCCATTCCGGGCAGGCGAAAGTGCTGACGAAGGGCATCGACTTCCGGCGTGATGAAGCCGAGGTCTTCGGCGATGAAGGGCAGCTCGCCGAGGGCGCGGCCGATGCTCTCAAATAATTCGTAGCCGGGGGCCTTGATCCATTCGCCGTGCTCGGCTGTGTCGTTTGCGACGGGGATGGCCCAATAGGCCTCGAATCCGCGGAAATGGTCGAGGCGGATGATGTCGTAGAGGTAATGCGCGCGGCGCATGCGGTCGATCCACCAGGCGAAGCCGTTTTCTCGCATCCCGTCCCATTTGTAGAGCGGATTGCCCCAGCGCTGGCCGGTGGCGGAAAAGTAGTCGGGAGGAACCCCGGCGACACGGATGGGGGCAAGGTTTTCGTCAAGTTCAAAAATCTCGGGGCGTGCCCAGACATCGGCGCTGTCGTAGTTGACGAAGATGGCGATGTCTCCAATGAGCTTGATACCGCGCTGAGTGCAATAGGAGCGGAGCGCGCTCCATTGCTCGTCAAAAGCGAACTGGAGAATCTGCTGGACGGCAATGTCGTCGGCGTGGTCGCGGCGAAGCTCGTCGAGGGCGTGTGAGTCGCGGCGAGCGAGTTCCTCGGGCCATGTGTTCCAGGCGGCGCCGTTGAAACGCTTCCGCAGCACGGCGTAGAGGGCGTAGTGCTCGAGCCATGTCCAGTTGGTGCGCGTGTAGGCTTCGTAGCGCGCCCAGGTTGCGGTGTCGTGCTGGCGTAGGAAGTTGCGGGCAGCCTCTTCGAGCAGCGGTGTCTTGCCTTCGACAACAGCATCGAAGTCAACTTTGTCGGATGGCGCGGGCAGTTTGGTGAGGCGCTCGCGGTCAATCCAGCCGCGTTCGGCAAGGTTCTCCAGGGAAATGAGCAGGGGATTGCCGGCGAAAGCGGAGAGGGCGGCGTAGGGCGAATTGCCGTATCCGGTGGGGCCGAGCGGCAGCACCTGCCAGAGCCGCTGCTTGCCGGCGGCGAGAAAGTCCGCAAAGGCGTAGGCGGCGGGGCCGAGATTGCCGATGCCGCCGTTGGAAGGAAGGGATGTGATGTGAAGGAGGAGTCCCGAAGCGCGATCAAATGGCATAGAAGAATTCCGAGGGAGATGGCGGTTCATCAACAGGTTAGACCAATGTTGGCCAGGGTTTGTAACGGGAGAAATGAAAAGGCCCGCCGGTCGAAAGATTCCGAAACAGCGGGCCGGGGTTGCTTACGTTGATCGTTTCGTCAGCCCTGCGAGCCGCCCTGCGTGGGAGGTTGCTGCGTGGCCCCGCGGTTGAAGCGGATGCGGCCCTCCTTCTGGTACCTGTTCTGGAGGTCCGAAATGAAGACGTTGAACATGTCGCTGCGGCGCTGGTCGAGGAGCGAGTCGCGCGTGGCGTCGAAGTTCTGGGCGATTTCTTCGCTGGTGGGCAACTGCTTGTCCGTGAGCTTGACGACAACGCCGGTGTGTCCGGTGTTGATGGGGCCGCTCATTTGTCCAGCGTTGAGGTCGAAAAGCTGCGGGGCCTGGGTTTGGAGCATGCCGATGTCGGGGACCTGGGAGTCGCGGCCCACGAGGTCGCTAGACTTCACTGTGGCGCCGACTTCCTTTGCGGCTTTGGCCAGATCGTTGTCGGTTTGGGCGCGCATGGCAAGCTCGTTGGTCTTCCTGGCGAGGAGTTGCGGAAGCTGCTCACTACGGTAGTCGTCGAGGATATGCGATTTGTAGGTGGCGAAATCAGGCGCGTGCGAGGCCTGGATGCCTTTTACCTGATAGATGGCAAAACCATCGCCGGTGGGAGCGACATCCGGGGCCGCATTTTCCTTTGCGGAGAAGGCGGCGGTGAGAAGCTGTGAGCCGTCGGCGAGGTTGGGCACAATGGAAGACTGAGAGAGGAAGTCCGTTGTGACGACCTGAAGATGATGTGCGGCGGCGGTGGC
>DASTXK010000211.1:0-6624 GCA_035765555.1 Acidobacteriaceae bacterium | reverse complement strand
CCGTTTCCCCTCACCATTACGGCGGAGTTGGCCAACGGCGCGCTGGGATACATTCCGAATCGCCAGGCTTATCCGGAAGGGGCCTACGAAGTGGTCAGCACGCGCTTTAAACCCGGAGCGGGCGAGCGCCTGATGAACTCCGCACTGGACCAACTCAGGGCCGTGTTCACCGCGGCCCGTGCCGCTTCTGCCGCCTCACAGACTCATTAAGCCGGAACCTCATTGCCGCGCCCAATGCAATTGCTTCGCCGCAGAGCGCAGCGCATCCGGTCAATTTCTCGGGACCTCCGCTTGGGCGCGTGTTTGGTTTTTCCTGTTATTTCCGGTTTTTCCCGTTTGTCTGCGAGTTTTCGCTTGACAAGAAAGTAACTATGGATGCACCCTCACAATTAGCAATTCGAAATCGCCATTGCTTTTTCTGATTTCTTTTGCTGGGAGGGCCCTGCTCTGGCGCTCCGTAGCATGAACATGGCAACTAATCTGGCAACTATCGAGGCGCGTGAAGTTCTCCGTTGCGACCATTGCAGTCTTGTGCAGTTCCGTACAAGCAACTCGCTCTGCCGCCGGTGCCACAAGCCACTGGAAATTGAAGAGCCGGAACCGATGCAGCCGGAGCTGGTCGCTCCCGCTCCCGAGACCGCCGGCGAAGGCGTCAACGTGGCCCGTGCCGTGCGCGAGATTCGCGCGTCGCGCGCGCTCAGCCAGCGCCAGCTTGCCGAGCGCATGAACGTCCCCCGCACTTATATTTCCAAAATTGAAAACGGCAAGGCCGTCCCCACGCTCAGTTCGCTCGAGCGCCTCGCCACCGCGCTCGCCGTCGACATCTGCGTGCTGCTGCGCGACGCCCGCAGCCGCAGGCGAGCAGAAGTTCAGGCCATCACGTCGGACCCGTTCCTGGCGGAAGTCGCCTCTATGATCGCGAAGCTCGATGGTCTGCAGCGCGCCATGTTTCTGAACCACGTTCGGGAAATGGCCTCAGGCCGCGTCCGCCGCATGGCCTGAGGGCCATCCGGCGCAACCACTGCCCTCCCCCGCCGCATCGCATGGGTGTGTCGGTGCCCAGCGAAAGTAGCTCGCCCCAATAAACACCGCCAGCCGCGCATTGCGGCTGTCCGCCTCACCGTGCTACGGTCGAATCAGTCATGCCGTTGTCCCTCAATTTCAGCCGTATCCACGAGCTTCCCCCGGACGAGTTGGCCCTCTACCGCCGCCTTGATCCAGCCCGCCTGCCCCGCCACGTCGCTATCATCATGGACGGCAATGGCCGCTGGGCGGGCAAGCGCAGCCTCAAGCGCTTTCTCGGCCACCAGCAGGGCGCGGAATCCGTGCAGTACGTGGTTGAGACGGCCTCCCGCATCGGCTTGCCCTGGCTCACGCTCTACGCCTTTTCGCTGGAAAACAACCTGAAGCGGCCCAAGGCCGAGGTCAGCTTTCTCATGCGCCTGCTCCGCACCTATCTCACCAACAATGTGCAGCGCATGAACGACAACAACGTCCGCATCCAGTACATCGGGCGCACTCACGAGCTTGAAGACGACGTCCGCGAGCGCATGGAATGGGCCGCCGACGCGACCAAACACAACACCGGAACCGTCCTCACGCTCGCGCTCAATTATGGAGCGCGCTCCGAGCTGCTCGACGCCTTCAAGGCCCTCTACGCGGAAATTCAGCGAAAAGACCTGCGCCTGGAAGACGTGACCGAGCAGGACATCCAGCGCCATCTGTACACGGCGCACATGCCCGACCCCGACCTGCTCATCCGCACCTCCGGGGAGATGCGAATCTCTAATTACCTGCTATGGCAAATTGCTTATGCGGAGATCTTTGTCACCGAGCGCCTCTGGCCCGATTTCCGCGGCATCCACATGCTTGAGGCCATCGAGGACTACCAGCGCCGCGAGCGCCGGTACGGCGGGCTGAGCGACGGCACCGAATCCGACGACATCGCGTCGCTCCCAGCCAATCAAACCACTCTGGTGCCGTAATAAAATGCTCCGGAAAATGTGTGGGTGTCCCATTCAAGCCTTCTTTTGGCTTGAGTGGGGGACAAATTCCGCCGCCTCTGCAAGAGTGGGATGGATGAGTAACATCCTTCCCTACGTCGCGCTCCGCTCCACATTCACTGCGTTCAGGCCTTTGGGCCCCTGTTGACACTCGAACATCACTCCCTCGCCCTCATCCAGAGTTTTAAAGCCCGAGTCCTGGATCGCCGAGAAGTGGACAAACACGTCCTCGCCCGTCGAACGCTGAATAAAACCATACCCCTTGGCCCCATTGAACCACTTCACAACACCTCTCTCTTTCATCTGATCCCCTCTGCGTCTTACCAGTCTGGCCTGCTCACATTTTCCGCATCGAAAACGCGACACTAAGTTATGGCAGGTAATGCCGCGATATTCAAGCGAAATCTTACTACTCAAACCGTTTATTTCGGTGTTACTAAAGGCCATTGACCAAAAGTTATCTCCACCGGTTACATCCGTACTCCGCCCTCCGGCAGGGTCTTCCCCCACCGCGAACCGCCCGCTGTAGGACAATGGAAGAGAAGCTCCTCATGACTCCAACTGTCACAGCCAAGGGCGCGGCGGACGCCCCGGCCTCAAATCCGGGCCCCGCCAAAACTGCCGCTCGTCCCGCGAAGATCCCCACCCCTGCCAAACCGTCCGGCTCGGGGTCGTGGCAGCAGATCGTTTCCCTCGCCCGCTATCTCACGGAAACCGAGGTCCACACTTACGCCTTCAGCGTCGCCGCCAACGTCATCCTCTCGCTCTTCCCATTTATCGTGCTCACCTGGACAATCGAGCGTCATCTCTTCCACTCGCCCCACATGGAAGCCGTCCTCGCGGACATGCTGCGTTATTTCCTGCCCGCACATCAGGACTTCGTCGTCCGCAACATGGCCCTGCTGGCCCACGTGCGCGGGCGCGTGCAGATCATCTCCATCGTCACGCTGCTCATCTCCTCCACCGGGGTCTTCCTGCCGCTTGAAGTCGCGCTCAACCGCGTCTGGAAGGTGCCGCAAAACCGCTCCTATCTGCGCAACCAGATTCTCTCCCTGGGACTCGCCTTCGCCGTCGGCGTGCTCGCCTTGCTTTCCATTGCCTTCACCGCCGCCCAAACCCGCCTCATTGAGGCCCTCTTCTTCGGTCGCGAGAACTTTGTCTCCACCCTGCTTGCCGACTCCGTCCTGCGCACCTCCGCCGCCGTTCTGAGCATCTCAATTTTCTTTTTGATCTATTGGATCCTGCCCAACCGCAAGCTCCCCGTCCGCGCCGTCCTGCCCACCGCCATCATCGCCGGACTCCTCTGGGAAGCCGCCAAGACCCTCTACGTCCTCATACTCCCCTGGCTCAAGCTCGATGCCGCCTACGGCCCGTTCTCCGTCTCCGTGGGACTCATGATCTGGGCCTTTCTCACCGGACTCATTCTGCTCGCCGGCGCGCACTTCTCAGCCAACCGTTATGCCCTGCAGCTCGCCCGCCAGGCGGAAAAGCAGAGAGTGACCAGCCCTAAGCAAGTCAGCTAAACTCAACGCAGCAATGGGGCGACTTCGCAATTTCGAGGCCGGCGTCTTCCGGCGGCTGCGCCGTGAACCACCGGCGGGAAAAATCCATCGCATCGCCTTCTGGCTCTTCATCGCCTATCTGGTTTTTTTCGCGGCTCGGTTGCTCCCCGGCGCGGCGGGCACGTTTTTCAGCGGCGTCGATGACCTCGTCCTGCTCGTCCTCATCGGTTTCTGCATCCCGCTTTTCTGGCGATGGATGATGGGCCACGTTCTCTGGAAAGTCCGCAACCGGCTCGTCGTCACCTATCTGCTGATGGGACTCGCGCCCGTTGTGCTCTTCGTCGCGCTCGCGCTCATCCTGCTCTACGTCTTCTCCGGACAATTCGCAATCTTCGCGGCCAACGGCGTTATTGAAATGGAGCGGGCCCACATCGTCTCCGCAAACCGTTCGCTTGCCGTCCATGCCGGACACGCCCTCACCGCCAATCCCAAAGCCGCGTCCGTAACGCTTCCCGATCTCGAAGACATTTCGCCCACGCGCCAGCGCCCCTCGATTGGGTTCGCCGCTTTTAAGAACGGCACGCCCCTACCGCTGGTCCCGGCCGAGTTCCACGACACCTCCATCAAGCAGCCTCCCTCATGGATGTACGGCAGTTTCAGCGGCGTCGTTGCCGATCAGGGCGCGCTGTATCTGCGCGCGGTGGACACCCAGAAGATCGGCCCCAACACCATTATCTCGATCACCAACCTGCCTCTGCGCAAAGACAGCGTGGACCGCATCGCCCAGGGACTCGGGGTCGTCACCATCACCTCCGGCTTCGCGTCCGGCGAGGAAAAACCGCAGACGCGCGTCACCTTCACGCCGCCTTCCCGCAACGTGGTCAACATTCAGGTCAATGACAAGTCCGGCTTCGCCATCGAAGGCGGCACCCTCCCGCCCAAACAGCATTTCTACGATCTTCCTGTCACGTTTATTGCCCCGCTCGAAACGCTCGACTGGCAAACCGGCAACCACGTCGCCACTTATATTCAGGTAAGCTCGCGTCCTTCGCTGCTCTACCGGAGGCTCTTCATCACCTCCCTCAGCACCGGAGCGTGGCTGCGCGATGTGCTGATCAGCATCGCCGTTTTCTTCGGACTGCTGGAGTTGATCGCCTTCCTGTTGGCCGTGCGTCTCAACCGCACCATCACCAAGTCCATCCGCGATCTCTACCACGCCACCGAGGCCATCGATCACGGAGACTTCACCCACCGCATCCAGGTGAAGCGAACCGACCAGCTTGCCGCGCTCAGCCGGTCATTCAACTCCATGACCGCGTCGCTCGGCCGGCTGCTTGCGGAACAGCGCGAAAAAGAGCGCCTGCAGAACGAGCTCTCCATCGCGCAGGAGGTGCAGGCCAATCTCTTTCCGCAGGCCAACATCAGCCTGCCCATGCTGGAGTTGCACGGGGCCTGCTACCCCGCCCAGACCGTCAGCGGAGATTATTACGACTTCCTGCTCTTCAACGATTCGGGTCTCGAAATCGCTCTGGGCGACATCAGCGGCAAGGGCATTTCCGCTGCCCTGCTCATGGCCACGCTTCACTCCGCGGTCCGCGCTTACCGCTTCGCCGGAGGAGAGCTGGTCATGGCCGGAGACTTCGCGGCCGCCGGACGCGGCTTTTCCGGAGGGGAAAACGGTGAATGCGGCGACATGTTCGAGGAACCGGCCAGGATCCTCGCGCTGCTCAACCGGCACCTCTTCCGCAGCACGCAGCCGGAAAAATACGCGACCCTCTTCCTCGCCCATTACGATGGCGCGTCCAGCCGCCTCACCTATTCCACCGGAGGACAGCTTCCCCCGCTGCTGCTGCGCGCCAACGACACTGTGACCCGGCTCGATTGCGGCGGCACCGTTGTCGGCTTAATGGACAACATAAGCTACGAGCAGGGCGTCGAACGGCTCGCCCCGGGAGACATCCTCATCGCCTACAGCGACGGCGTTACGGAACCGGAAAACGAGTTCGGCGAATTTGGCGAAGACCGCCTGCTTGAGGTCGTCCGCCGCCACCGTCATCTGCCGCTTGAGTCCATCTCCGAGCAGGTCATGCAATCGCTCCGCAGCTGGATCGGCGGCCAGGAGCAACCCGACGACATCACTCTGGTGCTCGCCCGCCAACGCTGATCTGTATAGACTTTCGGCTCATTTTTTGAGGATGGATTGGACGAGGGCTGCGATTTGGGTGGCGGCGTCGGGGTGGGCGAGCTTGCGAGCCTGTTCTGACATTTGCTCCAGCGCAGCCGGCTCCTGAAGCAGGCGGATGAGGGATTCCTGAAGCCGATCCGGCGTAAGTTCTTTTTCCAGAATGACCTGTGCCGCTCCGGCGTGGGCGAGAACCTCAGCATTTTTGCGCTGATGGTCATCGGCGGCCTGCGGAAACGGAACGAGAAGCGAGGGCTTGCCGGCGGCGGCGAGTTCGGCGACGGTGCTGGCTCCGCTGCGGGCAAGGACGAGATTCGCAGCCTCGAAGCGGCGCGGCATGTCGTCGAGAAAGGCGTGGACCTGCCAGCGCTCGGGTGGCGCGTCGGTGGCCTGGTAAGCGGCCAAAGTGGAATCCGCGTGGCGCGCTCCGGCCTGATGCAGGATGGTGAGACCAGGGGCGGCGGCGAGAAGTCCGGCGGCAATTTTCGGCATGAGGGTATTGAGGGCACGCGCTCCCTGGCTGCCTCCGAAGACGAGCAGGTGGGGAGGCGCGTCCGGTGGGGGCGGCTGAAGCTGGAAAAACTCTGGGCGGACAGGAATTCCGGTGACGTGGGCGTTGCGGAAAAACTTTGCCGCCGGGGCGAAGTTGACGGCGGCGGCGCTGACCCGCTTTCCGATGAGGCGGTTGGCGAGCCCGGGAATGGCGTTCGGCTCGAAGGCCAGGGTGGGCGTTCCGGAGAGGATGGCGGCGGCCATGGCGGGGCCGGAGGCGTATCCGCCGACACCGATAACGGCGTCGGGCCGGAACCGCCGGAGCAGCTTGCGGCAGCGAAGGAGGCTAAGGGGAAGATCGAACAGGGTGCGGGCCTTGGTGGCGAGCGAGACATTCTTAAGCTGGCCAACTTCGATCAACTCCACCCGGTATCCGGCTTGGGGA
>DASTXK010000210.1:0-3002 GCA_035765555.1 Acidobacteriaceae bacterium | reverse complement strand
ATGGGACTACTGGCAGGTCCACGTGCGCGAGACGCTGCGGTTCTTCTCGGAAATCGAGGTTAAGTGCGTCTGACTCCCGAGGCTGAGATGGAATACTCGGCGCCCTGATAGTGGAAGTTCTCAAGCCTTGCGTTCGGATCGAAGTCGGCCAGCTTCGGCGCGGCGTGCAGGCCGCCGTGAAGCGAGGGGTCGACTCCGAAGATGGACTCGATGACCATGTCAATGAACGCGCCTCCTGAGACGCAGCACCAGTCTTCGATGTAGGGTGCGTCGTTCGAGGCTTTGTACGCGCCGCCCTTCAACGGGGCCACAACGTCTTCGATGAAGTGCGCCTGGCCGATGGGGCCCTGATTGCCGGCCTTTGCGATTTCGGTGAGCCAGGGAGCGATGCGCGCGGGATCGTCGATCTTGAATAGGCCCTTGGCGCACTCGGGCGGCCACGCCGCGTAAGCTCCGAGACAGCTATGGTCGGGGCGGACGTTCCATGTGGAGTCGGGGTCACCGCTGGCCAGCGCGCGCATCCATTTCTTCGAGGCAAGCTGGGACCAGAAGAAGTCGGCCATCTCGCGCTTCTGGGATTCGGAAAGGTCCTGGCTCATGTTGTCGAGAACCGCCAGAAAATCGTAACAGTGACGGACCTCTATAAAGGACCCGTCGGGCTGGCCGCAGCGCCACCATCCCTTGCCCTTGACGTAGAGCATTTCGTTGATGCGTTTGGCCAACGCTGAGGCCTCGGAACGAAGCTGTGAGGCTTCCGAGCCGCGCCCGCTATGGTCAAGCAGATCGGCAACAAACCTCATGCTGGAGACGTTGCCGGCGTTCATTCCGGCGACTTCATGAATATAGGTGCTGACGACTTCCAGAAGGTTCTGAATGCCGCCGTAATCGGCCATTCCGTTCTTGCCTACGAGTTGCTTCCAATAGGTTGCGTGGTAGAGCAGGTGGTCAAGGACGGGCTTGTCGCCAACCTGCTTCTTGAGCCATGCGAAATCGCCGGTGACGCGGAGGTAGTCCTGCGCGCAGCGAACGATGGCCATGTCGTTCACGGCGTACCAGGGGCCGACGGCCTCTCCGGTGACATAGTCGGTGGCGAGATGCTGGTGCATGTCGCGCTGGAACCATATCTCGACCAGATTGCGCAGCGGCTGAGGATCGAGCAGGGCGAGGCTAAGGCTTGTGAGGGCCGTGTCCCACGGGAAGCTGAGCGTGGGCAGAACGTGTCCGCTCAGGGTGAGCAGCGTGGGGCCGTAGGCGGAGTCGGGTGAGCGACGGCGCGCCGTGAGCAGGTTGCGAAGGCCGTTGTTGTAAAGGTTCCAGAGGGTTTCGCTCTCGGTGTGGAGACGCGGCAGATGCCCGGAAAAGTCGCTGTTGCCGGGAGTAAAAGCCGAGTTGAGAAGCTGGATGAAGCGCTGCTGGCAGCGCGATTCGAGCTGGGTGAAGTTGGCCTGCAGGCGGTCGTGCATGGAGTTGGCGGTGGCGGCGTCTTCCGCAATGGCGGCGACGAAGTGGAGTTCCTCCTCCGCGCCGGGCGCGAGGGTGATGTGGTACTGAAGGACGTTGCCGCCTCTGATGGAGTTTGGAGGTGGATGAATGCCCTGAGCGGCGACGGCCTTCGACTGCTGCGCGACCCAGGTGAGGCGGCCTTGCGAGGCGTCCCAGGAGCGCTGGTTGTCGCCCTCGCCCGGAAGCTCGTTCATCCAGGCCTTTGTCTTCTTCGTCACGGCCGCACGCATGTCGAAGCCGAGCACCATGGTCGCGCTGTGGGAGCCGGTGTTGCGGACCTCGATCCGCTGCATGACGGCGCGCTGCTCAGGCGGCAGGAACATGGTGGTGCGGATGCGGACTCCGTCGTCGAGCGTCTGCTCGCGGACGACGCAGTGCGGGAACCACTGGTAGACCACAGCACGGGCCGGGTCGTCGGAGATGGAGGCGAGGCGGTCGTTGAAGATCAGCTCGCAGGTGGAGAGCAGGCCGGGGCTCCAGGGAATGGCGGGGATTCCGCAGCAGGTGTAGGGCGGGAAGGCCATGGCCGTGATGGCGGAAACGGACTTGACGGCCTGCGCGTATCCCCAGTCGTTCTGGGCGATGGGCAAGTTAAACAACTCCATGAAGTTATGGGGCATGCGGACACTGGCCAGGTCGCTGAGCGAGGGGATGGCGGGGAGCTTGCGGGCGGCGGCGGGCAGGCCGGGCAGAGCATTGGCGCGGGCGGCAACAGCGGCGGCTCCGGCTGAGACTTTCATGAAGGTGCGGCGGTCCATGGGCGGAATCATAGCACGGAGGAGCACGTTTTCGCCTGATTGAATCACAGCGATGTTTGCTATTGGCGCGAATCGAACATCATGTAGCCAAGGAGCGGGTGGAACCAGACAGGGTCGTCGGGGGATTCAGGCGACGAGACAGAAATGAAAATTTTGTTCAAAAAATCGTAATATCTAGAAAACAAATACTTTGATTACAAATTATAGAAAATAAAGCATTTGGCTCGGAGAGGAATGGGCCATCCGTCTGAGGAAGACCTGAAATTCGCGAAATGGCCTCAAGCTTCTCGCATATTTTTTTTCAATTCTCCTTTGTTTTGTTTGGCTTAGAGGCGCATCGGAACCGCAAGTCAGCCTATATCAATGAGTTGCGCTTAAGTCAGCCTTTTTCAATCAGTTATGGCATCCTCGCTCCCAGGCAGAGAATTACGACTCAAAAATAAATCACTCGAAAAATGCAAAATCTAGAAAACAAAGGGGAAGATCGCAAAATCTAGTAAATACAGGAGTTATTTCTTTTCGACACCTTGGCTCGCTCCCGAAAAACCAAAGGCGCGGCCTCGCGGTTGCGCCTTTTTTCAATTTCTCTCCTATATTTATTGTATCGAATTGAAGGAAATTCCATGCATGGGGTAAGTTGCTGAATTGGGGAGAGTTGGCGGATGGAGGGGATTGACACTTTTTGGGGAGAGAGGGATCGGGGTCAAACCGCCAAGACACTTTTATGTTATTCCACTGTCA
>DASTXK010000209.1:0-13617 GCA_035765555.1 Acidobacteriaceae bacterium | reverse complement strand
GCAGCCGCCGCAGATTGCCGCCCGCAATCGCCAGCCTGTTCGCGTCAGATATTCTCGCGCTCGCCAGCACTCCAAGCGACGATGCCGGAGTAAACAGCGGCAACCGCGAGCCGAACAAAATTCGCTCCGCGCCGCGCTGGTTCACAACGCTCTCTAACTGCCGATGAGCAAGGTACGTCGCGCTATCAAAGTAAAGATTCGGAAACCGGTCCAACAGCGGAAACAAATACCGGTCCGCCCGATAGCCTGTATCCAGCAGCGCCAGCCGAAGCCGCGGAAAATTCTCCAGCAGCGAAGCCACCTCGCCCCACGCAATATCGTTTCGCACCATCAGCGCCAGCACGTTGTTGTCTTGCAGAAACTCCAGCATGGGCCCCGCGCCCCATTTCGCCAGCGAAAAATTGTGCTGCGTCGGCCCCGGAGTAATCCGCACCGCCTTTGGCCGTCGCGCCGCCAGCGCCTCCAAAAGCTCCGGATTCGGCAGCACCGACCACGCCGGGACCAGCCGCTCATCGGCCTCACGCGCCAGCGCCTCGTTGCCCACCGCCGGATCATATTCCTCGCCCGCCCAGTGCGAAACCAGCGCGCGCCGGATGAAAAACCGGTCCATCTCTTCCAGCAGCCCCGGCTTTTCCAGCGCCAGCTCGCCATGCACGCCGGAGGGACCGACCCGCACATTCACATCAAACAGGTCCCAGTCCGCCGCTTCGCGCAGCGCCTCTGTTCCGGAAGTCCCCGCCGCGTCCGCGCGCATCTATCGCTTCCCCGCCTTTGCTTCCAGCGTCGAAGCCAGTTTCTGGACTTTCCTCAGCCCCTCCAGCAAATCATCCACATCACGCTTCTCGCCCAGCAACGCCGTATGACTCAGCCACACGCCTTCGCGGCACACGCGCTCCGCCACTGGAAGCCGCAGCTTCGTGTAATCCTGCGCCGCGCTCCAGTTGGCGCGCGCCAGTGACTCCTGCTCCGTCAAGAACAATGGGTTGCTATACAGAGGTTGCGGATAAGTCAGCTTGAACGGAATCCCCTCCGCCTGCAGCGCCTCCACCACCAGCTCGCGCGGCGCTCCCGCAAACGCTTCCGGCTCATACCAAAATGTCAGCAGATAATTCGGATGCTGACCGATGCGCGGATCATCCTCCGGTAGCGCCAGCCCCGGAATCGCCCTCAGTCCTTCGCGCAAATACGCAACGTTGGCCGCCCGCTTCGCCGTCTGCTCCGGCATTCTGCGCAACTGCGCGTTCAGCACCGCCGCCTGGAAGGCCGTCATGCGGTAATTCGTCCCCAGCGAGAAGTGGTCGAACCATCCGCCACCGCGCTTGCGTCCCTGATTGCAATAGCTCCAGCACCGCTCGGCGATCTTCGCATCTTTCGTAAGAATCATGCCGCCTTCGCCCGCCGTCATCAGCTTGAACGACTGGAAGCTGAAGGTCGCCGCGTCGCCCCATCCGCCCACCGGAACGCCCATCCACCGTGCTCCATGCGCGTGAGCGGCGTCTTCGATAAGGCCCAGATTGTGCCGCTCGGCAATCTTCTTAAAGGCGTCCATCTCCGCCGGACGCCCGCCAAAATGCACCACAATAATCGCCTTTGTGCGCGGCGTAATCGCCGCCTCCGCCGCCGCCGGAGAAAGATTGAAGCTCTCCGCATCAATGTCCGCGAACACCGGAGTCGCCCTGCACAGCAAAATCGCGCTCGCCGAAGCGATAAAGGAATACGGCGTTACGATCACCTCATCGCCGGGACCAATCCCCAGCGCGCGCAGCGCCACTTCCAGCGCCACCGTGCCGTTCACGCAACTTACGCCATACGGGACCTGATGAAACGCCGCGAAGCCCGCCTCCAGTTCCTTGATCGCGGGATGATACCCGCCCCACTCGCGGCTGTGCAGCGCGTCGAGCAGCGCCTTCTCTTCTTCCTCGCCATACTGCGGCCAGGGCGCATAAGGCTGGTTCCGGACCGGTGTTCCGCCGTTCAGCGCAAGTTCCATCCGCGAAATTCCTTTCTTTACGCCTCGCGTTCAACTGTTCTATATATAGAACGCATGAACATTATATTAACCAGAGCCGCTTTTTAGTGTCAATATATCTCTGTACGATTGCGTAAAGCCCATCGTCTAATTTGAAAAACCGAAGGACCCCGGACCGGCCTCATGAATCATTTTCCCCTCACCCTGTCAGACATCATCGTGATCGCCGGATACCTCCTTCTGGTCCTCTACATCGGGTTCTATTTCCGGCGGCGCATGTCCTCCGCTGAAGATTATTTCGCCGGAGGCCATCAGGTCCCGTGGTGGCTCGCCGGAGTCTCGCACTACATCTCCAGCGCCAGCGCCCTCACCTTCATCGCCTACTCCCAACTCGGATACCAATACGGCCTAGTCTCCATCATCGTCGCCTGGACAGCCGTCCCCGGCTGCATCTTTGGCGGACTCATCTTCGCGCGCCGCTGGCGTCAGGCCCGTGTCAGCACGCCGGTCGAGTTCCTTGAGCGCCGCTTCAACATCTTCGTCCGCCAGTTGATGGCCTGGGCGGGAGTGCCCATGAAAATCGGCGAGGACGGCCTCAAGCTCTTCGCCACCAGCCTCTTCCTCGCAGTCGGGCTTCAGATTCCCGTGAGTTGGGCCGTGCTCGCCTGCGGCGTCATCGCCATCGCCTACACATTCCTCGGTGGCCTGTGGGCGCTCGCTGTTACCGATTACGTCCAGTTCCTCATGAAGGCCCTCGCCCTGCTCCTGCTCGTGCCGCTCGCCATCTGGCGCGCCGGAGGACTCCGCCACGCCGCGCTGCACCTGCCTCCCGGCTTCTTCCACGTCACTCACGGAATGTACAACTGGGTCTACATCGCGGGATTCATCGTCATGCTTACCATCACGCTCAACGGATCATGGTCGCTCGCGCAGAAGTATTACTCCGTCGGTGACACGCGCCAGGCCGAGAAGGCCGCCTACCTTTCCGCCGCGCTCTACTTCATCGGAACGCCCATCATGATCCTGCCCGCCATTCTGGGCCGCCTCTTTCTTCCCGACCTCATCGCCGCCCACCACACCGCCGACGTTTACGTCTACCTCATGATCGATCTGCTCCCCGCCGGAATGGTCGGCATCGTCGTCGCCGCCCTGCTCTCCGCCACCATGGCCACCGTCAGCGCCGACTTCAGCGCCATCGCCGGCGTCCTCACCAAAGACGTCTACCAGCGCCTCATCCGACCCAACGCTTCGCAGGCCAGCGTGCTGCGCATGGGCAAGCTCATCACGCTGCTGGTCGGCAGCATGTCCGTGCTCATTGGTCTGTATCTCTCTTTGGGTGGAGACCAGCAGATTCTCCATCTCATGGTCCTCATCGCCACCGCGTTTATCGCGCCATCGTTCCTTCCGCTCATGGCCGCGCTCGTCTCTCGCCGCGTCACTTCGCAGGGAATCATCACCGGGTTCTTCCTCGGACTCGCCACCGGCCTCGCAATGCTCGCCGCGCGCGCCTGGTTTCTGCCTCAGGGTTCCTGGCTGCTCACCAACTTTGACGGAGCATCTCTGCTCATCAATACTGGAATGACCGTCGTCGGCATGTGGATCGGCACCGTCCTATCCGGCCAGCAGGAAGTCAACGCGCGCAAGCACGACCTCATCTTCCGCACACCGGAGCAGCCCGCCCCCGCCGCCTCCCGGTCGAAGAGCGCCATCGATCTGCAAAAAATCATCGCCATCGCGACCTTCGCCGTCGCCGCGCTGCTCGCCGTCGCCGGACTCCTCGCTCCCGCATCCACCGCCCGCATCACCGACCTGTCCATCGCCGCGCTAATCTTCTTCCTCGGATGGCTGCGCCTCCACAGCTCCCGCAAACACACTCACGAACACATGCCAGAAGGCGCCGCCCGCTAGCGCTGGAAGGCAACCTGCCCAGGCCAGCATCTGGAGCACTGGAGCCTGAACTCTGACCGCTCATTCCAAGGCAACTCCGCGCCATCCTCCCCACTCCAACCAGACAGCGGAAGAGAAATCTTCCCCAAAGGAGAGAGTAGACAAATGACCACCAAGAGAATCGGCAACGAGACTCGCGGATGGTCGCGAGTCAACTTGTACAACCAAGGCGATACCGGAAGAGTGAGGGAAACGCGGGCTGAGCTCGCAGTCCCGAACTAGCTTTCGGGATCGAGTAAGTTGGAATCCGGTATGCCGAGCCGGATCTTCATAATTCGGAAGAGGGGGCGGGTCTCATAAGGATTCCGCCCCTTCGTTTTTTGCATCGAACCACCATGCCAGTCGCCCTCGCGTTCAATCCGGGCAGCGCGTCGCTCAAGTTCGACCTAATTGAGCTTCGCCCCCGCCAGCGCATCGCGTCTGAGGGAACTAAGCTGTTCAGCGCCTCCATTGAGGGCATCGGCAACCACGCCCGGCTGCTTGTCTCTCAGGACAGATACATTGCCCACTCCGAATCCTGCGACATTCCCGACGCCCATTACGGCGCCGCCTTCGCGCTCCGCTGGCTGCGCGAACATCCAGGGACTGCACCCCACATGGACCATCTCGCCTTCGCCGGGGTCCGCGTCGTCCACGGAGGCGCAAAGTACACCGAGGCCATTCCGTTTACGCCCGCCGTGAAGGCCGACATTGAATCACTCGCGGAACTCGCACCGCTGCACAACAAAAACTCGCTCGCCATTTTTGACACGCTGCACCGTGAGCTTTCCGGAGTGCCCGCCATGGCCGCCTTCGACACGGCCTTTCATCACACCCTGCCCGAGGTCGCCTGGCGCTACCCCATTCCGCGCGGCATCGCCGACCAATTAGGCATCCGCAAGTTCGGGTTCCACGGCCTCTCGCATCGCTACATGCTGGAGCAGTACGCGCGCTCCACCGGCAAACGCGTCGAGGACTGCTCCATCATCACGCTGCATCTTGAAAGCGGATGCTCCGCCGCCGCCATCGAGCATGGACGCTGCGTTGACACCACCATGGGCCTCACTCCGCTGGAAGGCTTGATGATGGGCACGCGCAGCGGCAGCATCGACCCCGCCATCGTGCCGCTGCTCATGCGCAGGCTCGACATCACTGCCACGGAAGCCATTAAGCTGCTGAATAAGGATTCCGGTCTGCTTGGAATCGCCGGGCAGAGCTTCGACACGCGCGAACTCGCCGCCCGCTCCGACCCCGCCGCAAAGCTGGCTCTTGAAATGTTCAGCTACCGCCTGCGTCTCGCCATCGGCTCTTACCTCGCCGCGCTCGGCAACACCGAGGCCATCATCTTCGGCGGAGGCATCGGCGAAAATACGCCTTCGGTCCGCGCCATGGTCTGCAAGGGACTCGACACCCTGGGACTCGACTTTGACGAGGACGTGAACGCCGGCTCCACTGCGGGCCCGGCCTGCCTCACCCACTCCGGATCGCGCCTCCAGGTCCGCGTCATTCCTACGGAAGAGGGCCTGCAGATCGCCCACGAATGCTGGCGCGCGCTCCAAGCTGTCCGCTGCTCAGAAGAGATCCCCCAAGCCGCATAAACAGACCAAAATGGGTGGCCCACACAAGCGCTTTTGCTTGTGTGGGGGACAAGTTTGTAGCGCGCCTTACGCCGCCTTCGCAAACTTCTCGAACGCCTTCGCTCCGGCTTCGGCCACAGCCTGGTCCTGCTCGCCCATGCCTCCGCTCACGCCAATCGCCCCCACCACCACGCCGTCGCGCTTCAGCGGAATCCCGCCCGCAAAGATCATCACCCGCCCATGGTTCGAGTTCTGAATGCCGAAGAACTGCTCTTTCGGCTGCGACAGATCGGCGAGCTTCTGGGTCTCGATGTCGAACGCCCTCGCCGTGAACGCCTTGTTCTGGGCTATGTCGATGCTGCCCAGCCACGCGCCGTCCATGCGCTCGAACGCCACTAGGTTCGCCCCCGCGTCCACCACTGCGATGTTCGACGGCTGGTTGATCTGCTTCGCCTTCTGCTCCGCCCCCGCTATCACCCGCCGCGCCTCTTCCAGCGACACGCTCAGCACAGTCCCGTGTGTTGCCATAACTCCTCCTGATTATTGGATCTGATTGGGCTGACTCGCCCGCCCCTTCTAGGTCAGATGCGGCACGCCGCGCAGCTTCGGCCGGCACGGACAACAGTCTTTTGGCCCTCGCTCATACATCCTTTTTGCTTTGCCGGGGTTTCCAAGTCCTTTGAATGCGAGCGGATGCCCGCTCCTCCGCCGTATTGAACGCCAGATTCAACCGGAACGACATTTGAGGCCCATATGCCTGTACTGCCGCAATCCACTTCCTGCGCGTGCGCCGGGGCCCGGC
This sequence comes from Acidobacteriaceae bacterium, assembly GCA_035765555.1. Lineage (GTDB taxonomy): Bacteria > Acidobacteriota > Terriglobia > Terriglobales > Acidobacteriaceae > Silvibacterium. The sequence goes on along the minus strand of DASTXK010000209.1, from coordinate 7,343 downwards.
GAGTAGGACGCGCCGTGACCCATCTCTACGACCAGGTCCTCGTCCCGACCGGACTGAAGGCCACGCAATTCATGATCTTGCGCGCCATCGCCGAAGCCGGAGAAATCGCGCACTGCGATCTTGCCGCCGAGCTTTCCGCCTCTGTCGAGACCCTCTCGCGGCGCCTCGCCTCCGCCCGTCAGTCGGGCCTTGTCCGCGTCCACTCCGGCGAACACAACCGGCGGCTCTACAGCCTCACTCCGCGTGGAAGACAGGTGCTTGAACAAGCCACTCCTTATTGGGAGAAGGCCCGGGTTCGCTTGCAGCGTGTGCTGGGCGAAACCGACTGGCGGCTTCTGCTCGGCTTTTCGCAGCGTCTGGCCGATGCCGCCGCCGAGGCCGAAGCCCTGCACCTCCCTAACGGAATCGCCCCTCGGCATGTCGCCTGAAGATGAGTCGCCCCAGCTAAGTTGCTATAGCAACGCGGGCCGCCCGCCGGCGAAGACATCCATGAGCTAAACCTAACCATCTATTCGCATAACTGCCGGTTCAAATCCGCCCGCAAACCAGCGGGCTGGTTCTCTCTGAAAGCTCGCGCAAGCGCCGTAATTTGCTGTACCCACACGCGGAGATCGAGCGCAATGAGCACCGCTACCGTCGAACAGCGACTCACCGAAATATGGGAGACTCCAAAGGGCCTCTGGGGCTGGCTCACAACCGTCGACCACAAGGAGCTTGGCAAGCGCTACATCTTTACCGCGATTGTGGTCCTGCTGGTCGGCGGAGTCGAAGCCCTCATTATGCGCCTCCAGTTGGCGCAGCCTCATGAGAGTCTTCTCACCCCGGAGATGTACGACCAGATCTTCACCATGCACGGCATGACCATGATCTTCTGGTATGCCTCGCCCATCCTCACCGGGTTCTCCGTCTTTCTTATCCCGCTGCTGATCGGCGCGCGCGACATGGCCTATCCGCGCCTCAACGCCTTCACCTACTGGAGTTACCTGGCCTCCGCCATACTTCTGTATGTCGCGCCCTGCATGGGACAGGCCCCGCACGCCGGCTGGTTCGCTTACACGCCCTACACGCTCTCGCAATTCTCGCCGGCGCGCGGCATGGATTTTTACGTCTTCTCCCTGATCTTTCTCACCATCTCCACCACCGGCGGCGCCATCAATTTCATCACCACCATCCTGCGGCACCGCGCGCCCGGCATGTCCATCAGCAAAATGCCGCTGCTGTGCTACAGCACCGGAACCATCTCCGTAGCCGTCCTGTTCTCACTGCCCGCCCTCACCGCTGACTGCGTTTTTCTTTATCTCGACCGCCACTGGGGCACGCATTTCTTTACCCTTGCCGGAGGTGGCGTCGAACTGATGTGGCAGCAGCTCTTCTGGTTCTTCGGACATCCCTGGGTCTACATCATCTTCATTCCCGCTCTGGGCATGATCTCCATGATGGTCCCGACTTTTGCGCGCCGTCCCATTGTCGGGTACCCCTACATCGCCATTGCCACCGTCCTCACCGGCGTTGTCGGCTTCAGCGTCTGGCTCCATCACATGTTCGCCGTCGGCATGTCCGACATGGTCATGAGCTTCTTCAGCGCCGGCAGCATGCTGGTTTCCATCTTCACCATCATCCAGATCTTCGCCTGGGTGGCCACGTTCTGGAAAGGAAAAATAGTCCTTACCACCTCCATGCTCTATGTGCTGGGCGGCATCGTCACGCTGGTCATCGGCGGGCTCAGCGGAGTCTACACCGGCATCATCCCGGTCGACTGGCAGGTGCATGACACGTACTTCGTTGTCGCCCATATCCACTACGTCCTCATGGGAGGCAACGTTTTTCCCGTCTTCGCCGGAATCTACTACTGGTTCCCCAAGATGACCGGAAAAATGCTGAACGAGAAGGCCGGTAAATGGAGCTTCTGGATCTCCTTCATCGGCTTCAACGTGGGCTTCTTCCCCATGCACCTGCTGGGCTTTGCCGGAATGCCGCGCCGCATCTACACCTACGTCGCCGCCACCGGACAGGGCCCCATGAACATGTTCGTCACCGTCGGGGCGTTCGTCTTCGGCATCGGCATTCTCATCAGCATTCTGAACTTCCTCATCTGCATGAAAAAGGGCAAAATCGCGGGCAAGAATCCCTGGAACGCCAGCACGCTCGAATGGGACACCGACTCGCCTCCGGCCCCCTACGCCACCGTGCATATCCCTACGGTCGTCAGCCGCGACCCGCTCTGGGACGACCACGACGAAAGCTACGATCCGGACGACATCCGGATCTACGATAACGGCCGCCAGACCCTCTCCACCACCTGGATCGACGCCGAGCCTTTCGCCATCGCCCAGATGCCCAGCGAGTCATTCGCCCCGCTGCTTCTGGCCATCACCCTGTTCGTCTTCTTTATCGCTCTCACGTTCGACCTGATGTGGCTGGCCCTGAGCTTCTTCGTCGTCAGCTTCTTTGTCTGCTGTTACTGGATGTGGCAGCGGCCCGAGCCCGAGCCAAAGCCCCATCCCAAGGAGTATGCCTCATGAGTACAACAGCCGGCGCTCTCGCCGACGTGGGCAGAGGAATCGTCGAGCGCGACCGCGACCGCGGCGTCCTGGCCGTATGGATGGTCATCTTCACCGAGTCGTCCCTCTTCATCGCGCTCTTCTCCGCCTATTTTCTCCTCGGAAACGACAAACAGCGCTGGACCATCAACGAGCCGCCCAAGCTGGGATACGCGCTCGCCCTGCTGGTCATCCTCGTCGCCAGCAGCTTCGTCCTGCATTGGGGAGAGAAGCAGGTCAAGAAAGGCAAGTACCTCAAGGCCCGCGTCATCATGGCCGTCACGTTTGTAATGGGTTTGATTTTCCTGGGACTCCAGTCCTACGAATACCTCGACCACTGGCGGCACCTCGATCCGGTCAGCAATTCCTACGGCTCCATCTTCTACACCATCACCACATTCCACGCCGCGCACGTCATCGTTGGTCTGCTCGTCATCCTTTTCGTCCTGTTCCTTCCCCACAACAGCGACTCCCCCGATTCCCCCTATCGCCCTTACCACGTCGCGTCGCTCTACTGGCACTTTGTCGATGTGGTCTGGATTTTCGTCGTCCTCATTCTCTACGTCATCCCGAACGGAATGATCTATGCCCACTGAGCCCGCCGCAGAGCCGACAACGCCCCAACGGAGAGTCTCGCCCAAACGCCTGTGGTTTGGCTTCTCCGCGGCCTTCCTGTGCTGGTTCGGGCTGGGCATTGCCGACGTGATGATTACCTGGCGCGAGTGCCTGCACCACGAGCAGTTCGGCAACGCCAGCGACCATCCCGGCCTGCTCACGCTGAACATCATCATCTTCCTCGCCCTGCTCGCGGTCTCCATCATTGGAGGCATTCTCTCCTACAAAAACTGGCGTCTGCTCTCCGATGAAAAAGAAAAAGGAATTTTTCATGCCGAAGCGGAACGCTCGCGCGAATACATCGCGATGATCGGCGTCATCATGAGCATCACGCTCACCGTCGGCACCATCTGGTTCGGCATTCCGCTGTTCATTCTTCAGTTATGCGTGAGGGTGCGATGAAGCGACGGCGAGCATCTCGGTACGGCCTGACCGGAGGCGCGGTCCTCCTGGCCGCCTTGTGCCTCGCGTCCGCCGGATGCAACGGAGGCCAGTCCGTCGCCCCCTACACCGTTTCGACCGGAGGGGACTCCGCACAGGGTAAGACCCTCATCGAGTCCAAAGGCTGCGGCGCCTGCCACGTGATCCCCGGCATTTCGCAGGCGCGCGGGCTGGTTGGTCCGCCGCTCTACTTCTTCAGCCGGCGGACCATGATCGCGGGCGAACTCCCCAACACCCCGGACAATCTCGTCCGCTGGATATTGGATCCGAAGAAAGTGGAACCAGGCACCGCCATGCCCGACCTCGGCCTCACAGACCAGCAGGCGCGCGATGTCGCGGCCTATCTCTACACGCTGAACTGAACGGAAGGAAATTATGGATCGAATCAAGCATATTCCCGCATCGCTCTTCTGGCCGATGGTCCTCTGCGCTTCGCTGGCGTGTCCCTTCGCGCTGGCCAAATCGCCCGCCAATGGAGCGGCGGCGGACCCACCCCAGGGCATGACTACCGATGTTCCGGGAATGCTGCCCGGCATTCATCTGGTCTCTCCCGTTCCCGACGGTCAATGGCTGCTGCCCGCCGGCGACTACGCCAACACGCGCTACAGTCCGCTCTCGCAGATCAACAGCAAAAACGTGCAGAACCTCAAGCCGGTCGGAGTCATGTCCATCGGCATTCCCCATGGATTCGAGGGCCAGCCGCTTGTCGTCGGCAGCACCCTGTACGTCGTCACCCCCTTCCCCAATGACCTCATCGCACTCGACCTCACCAAGCCCGGCTTCCCCAAGAAATGGACCTTCCAGCCGCATCCCGACATCCGCGCCCAGGGCGTCGCTTGCTGCGATATCGTCAACCGCGGCGCCGTCTACGCCGACGGCAAAATCATCTACAACACGCTCGACGACTACACCGTCGCCGTCGATGCCAACACGGGCAAGCTGGACTGGAAGACCCAGATCGGCACCATCAAGCTCGGCGAAACCATCACCATGGCGCCGCTCGCCGTCAAGAACATCGTCTACGTCGGCATCAGCGGCGGCGAACTCGGCGTTCGCGGCAGGCTCACCGCGCTCGACGTCAACAGCGGAAATATCCTTTGGAAGGCCTGGAACACCGGCCCTGACGCCGACGTTCGCATCGGCCCCGACTTCCATCCCTACTACAAAAAAGACCAGGGCAAGGACCTCGGCGTCACGACGTGGAACCCCGACCAGTGGAAGATTGGCGGTGCTCCTATTTGGGGATGGCTCTCCTATGATCCTGAACTGAACCTCCTCTATTACGGAACCGGGAACCCCGCTCCGTGGAACCCCGACATGCGCCCCGGCACCAATCACTGGTCCTGCACCATCTGGGCGCGCGACCCCGCAACCGGAATGGCCAAGTGGGCCTATCAGGTCGTTCCCCACGACTCTTGGGACTACGACGAGATTATGGAGGGCGTGCTGGTCGACATGCCATGGAAGGGCAAGGAGCGCAAACTTATGCTCCGACCCAGCCGCACCGGATTCATGCTCGTGCTCGACCGCCAAACCGGTGAGTTGCTCGCCGCCGATCCCTACGTGCCTGTGAACTGGGCCAAGGACTTCAACCTCAAGACCGGACTCCCCGATATCGATCCCGCCAAGCGCGCCCACTTCGGCAAATACACCATGGACATCTGCCCTTCCTCGACCGGAGGCAAAGACTTCATCCCGTCCGCATTTTCGCCCAAGACCGGATACCTCTACATTCCCGCGCACAACACCTGCATGGATTACATGGGCACTGCCGTCAACTACATCGCAGGCACGCCCTATCTTGGCGCCAGCGTCCGCATGTATCCCGGCCCCGGAGGCTACCACGGCGATCTGGTCGCGTGGGACGTCCAGCACCAGAAGAAGGTCTGGGACATTAAAGACAATGTGCTGCCCGTCTATGCCGGAGTGCTCGCCACCGGCGGCGACCTTGTCTTCTACGGCACGCTGGAAGGCTGGTTCCGCGCCGTCGACGCCAAAACCGGGCAGCTTCTATGGCAGTTCAAGACCGGTTCCGGAATCATCGGCGACCCCATCACCTTTACCGGCCCCGACGGCAAGCAGTACATCGCCGTCTACTCCGGCATAGGAGGATGGATGGGCGCCGCCGCGTTCCCCTCCATGTCTACCGATGATCCCTACGGCGGACTCGGAGCGTTCGGCGCAATGAGAAACGTCAAGTCCATCACCAGCCCCGGAGCAGCGCTCTATGTCTTCAGTCTCTAAGTTCGCGGCGCTCATAACGCTCGCCTTCCTGGCTACGGCCTATGCGTCCGCGGCCACGCTGCGCGTCTGCGCCGATCCGAACAATATGCCCTTTTCCAACCGCGCGGAACAAGGATTTGAGAACCAGCTCGCCAACCTGATTGCCAAAGACCTGGGCATGACGGTGCAGTATTACTGGTTCCCGCAGCGCTCTTCGTTTTTCAAAAAGACGCTCAATGCCGGCCACTGCGACATCGTGATGGGACTGCCTTCTGGAATGGATGACGCCGACACTTCGATTCCCTACTACCGCTCCAGCTACGTTTTTGTTTCGCGCCGCGACCGCCACCTCAACATCAAGTCCATGGATGACCCGCGCCTCCACCATCTCCGCATCGGCGTCCATACCACCGGAGACGGAGAAGGAAGTCTTCCTCCCGTCAACGCTCTGATCAGCCGCGGTATCGTCCACAATCTCGTGGGCTTCAACATCTACGGACGCCTCGACGAAAAGAACCCTCCCGCCGATCTCATTCGCGCGGTCGAAAACAACAAGGTGGATATCGCCATCGCATGGGGCCCCATGGCCGGATATTTCGCCAGACACAGCCCCGTCCCGCTCCAGGTCACGCCCGTCGATGTTGTCTCGCCCGACCCCAAAATTCCGTTCACGTTTGCCATCTCGATGGGCGTGCGGCGTGGCGACTCCCAGCTTTTGCAGCGTCTCAATTCTGAAATTCAGCAGCATCGGCCCCGCATTCATCGCCTGCTGGAGTCCTATGGTGTTCCATTGCTCGCCGCCCCGCCGTCCGCGGCGGCTATCGCAATCCCTGAGTCGCAGCTACTCAGGAATTGCTGCAAACGGGGGACTGACTTATGACCACTGCCCTGCGCACCCGTCTATCTGTCGCAGCCGGCGCATTCGCGTTTCTGCTCTTCCTCGCCGCCGGCTGCAATTCCTCCAAGCCTGTGATGGTGGCCGCGTCCACGTCGCCCTCGACCACCGTCGCGGTCGGCCCCATTCCCGGAGGCGAAGCTGTGCCCATCGCAACAAAAAATCCCTATGACGGCAACGCTGTCGCCATTCAGGATGGGCGCCGCCTCTTCGACTGGTACAACTGCTCCGGCTGCCATGGCGGGCACGGCGGCGGAGGCATGGGGCCAAGCCTTCGCAATGAGACCTGGCTCTACGGCAATCAGGACGATCAGATTTACGACTCCATCGCCGCGGGCCGCTCCAAGGGAATGCCCTCCTGGGGGACCAAGATTCCCCAGAACCAGATTTGGGAGCTGGTCGCCTACATCAAATCCATGCGCACGCCGCAGGAGGCCGACCCGCCGCTTGAGCCCTCCGCCGAAACCGTCCAGCCGCCGACGCCGGAGATGCCCTCCGGCGTGCCCCTTACAAAGTGATTGAGGATAAGCAATGTTTCGCTCTCTGCCTCACTTTTGGAAATCTCGGATGACCCACCTTTCGCGCGTCCGGGTGCCCCATCCTCCACGCGCCGGGGTGCCCCATCCTTC
>DASTXK010000208.1:0-7760 GCA_035765555.1 Acidobacteriaceae bacterium | reverse complement strand
CAGGATCAAAATATTTTTCGTTTCGGGTGGCCCACTCCGGGGCCCCCGTGAACAGGTTTTCGTTCACGGGGTGGATTCAAGCCCTCTTTTGGCTTGAGTGGGGGACAAGCTAAGTCCTTTGTTTGCAAAATCAGATTTCGTAAGTCTCTTGTTTGCAGGATCAAAATATTTTCGTTTCTGGGTGGCTGTAGAAGGTCAAGAGGTTGTACCGATTTCGGAGCGGCTGATGGGTGGTTTGTAGTTGAGGCTGCCGTGTGGTCGTTTGTGGTTGTAGTAGTCGATCCAAGGTTGCAGGTGCGCGTCTCGTTCGGTTGAGTCGGTCCAGTGTTTGGCGTAGGCCCATTCTCTGAGAGCGGTTTGGATGAAGCGTTCGGCCTTGCCGTTGGTTTGCGGCGAGTAGGGCCGGGTGCGGCGGTGCTTGATCTCGAGCGATTGGCAAGCCCGGCGGAACAGGTGGGAGCGGTAGCAGCTGCCGTTGTCGGTGAGCAGGGCGCGCACCGGGAAGCCGTGCCGGGCGAAGAACTTGCGCGCCTCGTGGAGGAAGCCGAGAGTGGTTTCCGATTTCTGGTCGGGCAGCAATTGGACAAACGCCATGCGCGAGTGGTCATCGACGGCCACGTGCAGGGCCAGCAGGCCGGGGTGGGCGCGTTTGCCCCTCAGCCGTCCATCGCCGCGCAGGGAGACCTCGCCGAAGCGGGTCATGCCCTTGATATCGAGATGGACGAGGTCGCCGGGAGCGGGGTGCTCGTAGCGCACGATGGGCGGGCGGGGATGCAGGTCGCGCCATCGGCTGAGACGGGCGCGGCGCAGCGCGCGGCTGACCGAGGAAGGGGAAACACCGCATTGGAGCGCGATCTGATATCCGGGAGTGTACTGACGGCGCAAAGACAAAACCCTTTCTAATAGGGCGGAAGACATTTGCCGGGGCGAGCGGTGCGGCCTGGAGCTGAGGTCCCTGAGCCCGGCTGCGCCCTGGGCCTGATAGCGGCGCACCCACTTGGCGGCGGTCTTGGCGCTGACCTTGAATTCGACGGCGGCGGCTTTGAAGGTGCAACCGGTCGAGAGCACCTTGCGAGCCATTTGCTCTCGACCAAGCGCCGTCAATCGGGCATTCTGGTGATAGTCCATTCGATCTCTCCGAAAAAACTGTTTGTTCGTCACAACCAGCTTCTCCGGTCTTGATCGAATGGACAACCTATTGAAACATCACAGGTGGCCCACTCAAGCCTGTTTTTGGCTTGAGTGGGGGACAAGCTTCTATGGACGGGTGTGGGTGCCCCACGTCTCGCTTTTGAGACGTGGGAAAGTCGTACCCATTTAAGACGAAATTTCCCCGCTGGCCCTGCTGTTTTCCCTTTTAACGCGAAGCTTTTGCCCGCTCCCCCCGCCTTTAGTACCATGACATCAGTCGCAGGTCCGCCGCCATTCCCCCATACGTCAATGCAACAGGGAATGAATTTCAGGGCTGCCCGTCGCGCATGGAGGATTCGGAGTGTCTCAACGGGAACGGTTTTTGTTTACTTCGGAGTCGGTAACGGAAGGCCATCCGGACAAGATGGCTGACCAGATTTCAGACGCGGTGCTTGACGCCTGTCTCGCGCAGGATCCCTACAGCCGCGTCGCCTGCGAAACCCTGCTCGCGACTGGAATGGTGGCCATCGCGGGCGAAATCACCACCCGGGCCTATGTCGATTTCCAGACGCTGGTCCGTGGCGTGGTCCAGTCCATCGGCTATGACAATGCGCTCTACGGATTCGACTCCAATACCTGCGCCGTCATCTCCTCCATCAACAAGCAGTCGGGCGACATCGCCATGGGCGTGGACACAGGCGGCGCCGGCGATCAGGGCATGATGTTCGGCTACGCCACCAACGAGACGCCGGAACTGATGCCCGCCGCCATCTCCTTCGCCCACAAGCTCACCCGGCGCCTTACCGACGTTCGTAAAGACGGCCTGTTGCCCTATCTTCGCGCCGACGGCAAAAGCCAGGTCACGGTTGAGTACGACGCGAAAACCCATAAGCCGGTCCGCATCGACGCCGTCGTCATCTCTTCCCAGCACTCCGAGACAATTGCCATCGAGGAACTGCGCGCCGATATCCTGAAGCACGTCATTCAAGAGGTCCTGCCCCCCGAGCTTCTCGACGAGAACACCAAGTACCACATCAACCCCACGGGACGCTTCGTAGTCGGCGGCCCCATGGGCGACAGCGGCCTCACCGGACGCAAGATCATCGTCGATACCTATGGCGGCATGGGCCGTCACGGCGGCGGCGCCTTCAGCGGCAAGGACCCGACAAAGGTGGACCGCTCGGCGGCCTACATGGCGCGCTACATCGCCAAGAACATCGTCGCCGCTGGCCTCGCCGAGCGCTGCGAAGTGCAGCTTGCCTACGCCATCGGCGTGGCCGAGCCGGTCAGCGTGCTGGTCGATACCTTCGGAACCGCCAGCGTGGACGAGAGCAAGCTCGAGGAGCTGGTGCGCGCGAACTTCCAGCTCACGCCCAAAGGCATCATCGAGAGCCTCAACCTGCGTCGCCCCATCTATCGGCAGACCGCGGCCTACGGTCACTTCGGCCGCTCCGAAAAGGAATTCACGTGGGAAGCGACCGACAAGGCCGCCACCCTCAAGGAGCAGGCCTCAAAAACGCTCGCAGCGGTCTAGGCGCAGCAATTTATTTGGGTGCTTCCCACGTCTCGATTCTGAGATGTGGGGCACGCGTTAGTGCGCATTGTAAAGAAACCGCACACGCAGTCCTAAATAAGGGCCTTTGAACTTTTTCGGAAGCTTCGGATACTTCGAGTCGACAATCGCTCTCCAGGCGGCGCGATCCAGGGTCTCGTCTCCGGAACGCGTGTCCAGCACAACGCTTTGAGGATCCACCTTGCCACTCGGCAGAATCTTGAACCGGATGACCACTTCGCCTTTGGCTAAGGTTGGCCGCTTTGCTTCATCTGGCATTAACCTCAGCCAGGTTTTGTCAGTGACCGATTTCCATTTCTTAAGGTAGGGACCAAAATCAACTCCTCTGACGGTGGAGAGGATTTCCACCCCACCATCAGAGCTGCCCTTCTCCGCCAGCCGTTCCACTTCCGACCCCGCCAGAAGAAACGCTCCCACGCCGTACACGTAGCTCGAAGCAGGCTTGTAGTCTCCGGGAGCGGCGCCAATCGGTTGAATGCACCCAAGCCGCCCGTCCACATAAATGTGGGACACCAGTCCGGCCCAGCCTTTCTTCACCGCCGGCAGATATGCCGCCCGGGGTAGAATCCCCCGGTCAATGCCCCACGCCAGCGCGTAAACAAAGAACCCCGACCCTGAGTTTTCCGGCAGAGGATAAGCGTCCGGATCCAGCAGCCCCGGTCTCCACAGCCCATCCGGCGACTGGATCGACACCACCCGCGCCGCCATCTCCTTGTACTGGTCCACATACTTCTGCCGCGTGGGATAATCCTTCGGCATCGCGTCCAGCACGCGCGCCAGCCCGGCCATTACCCATCCGTTGCCCCGCGACCAGAACAGCGGCTTCCCGTTCGGCTCATGCTTGTCCAGATAGCTCTCATCGCGAAAATACAGATGCTCATCCTGGTCATAGAGCAGGTCCGACGTGATCCACCACTCGTGGTCCATGTAGTCCAGATACGCCTTGTTCCCCGTCGCGCTCGACAGCCGCGCCCACACCGGAGGAGCCATGAACAGCGCGTCGCACCACCACCAAAGCGGCTTCTTCGGATCATCCTTGGTCTTCATCAGCGCGTCGAACTGCTTCTCCGTCGGCTCGATCATGCGCGGCTCATGGTGGTCCTTGTAAAGCTCCAGATACGTCTGCCCAATCGCCTGATCGTCGGCGTGCGCCAACCGCGGCCCCAGCTTCCAGTTGAACTTGTTGCCCATCGCCAGCATTGCTTTTTCGTAGCTTGGCTCCGGCAGCGACTTCGCTGCGGCCATATATCCCGCATACAGCGCGGCGTAGGTCCAATCCTGGTTGAAGTCCTCGCGCGACTTCTTCATCTCCCAGTCGCCCACTTTGCGCATGGCGGCTTTTATGTCCTTCGACTTGAACGCTCCTGAAAGATGCGCCAGCGCGGGAGGGTTCGCCGGCGTGTCTCCCGCCGCCTCCACCTCGGACTTCACATGATGCGCCTGCCCGCTCAGCGCGGAAACCATGACAAACACAACGCACGCCGCTGCCAGCACTCTCGACCATTTCATTCGCATGACGCAATACTAACCGCGGCGTCTCGTGGCGAAAACTCTCCATCCCGCAATGCGGTACGGCGTAGCGGAAACAGAAGACATTCCGCCGTCGATTTGATACACAGGAATATCACGCGCATTCATTCTCGCGCGCCACGTTTCTCAGCAAGATGAAACCAATGACTCAATTGATTCGCAGGCCCTCCCTCATCGCCGCGCTCTGCCTCCTGCTCGGCGCGGCGGCCTTCGCGCAGCAGCAACCATGGTCGCAGCGCATGGCCAGCACCACCATGGCCCGCTGGCCCGACGGACGCATCGTCGCCCCCAGCGCCAATTGGGCCTCGAACGCCGACCTCGGCATCCTGCTCAACGGAATCGACGCCGCCTGGTACAACACCGCCAACGGCGACGACTACCACTACATCCAGCGATCCATCGACCACCTCATCGCGCCCGACGGCTCCATCCCCACCTACAACCCGAGCGACCGCACGCCCAACGACCTAGCCTTCGGCCGCTCGCTTCTGCTGCTCTATCGCGTCACCCAGAACAAGAAGTACTACACGGCGGCAACGGCGCTTCATCAGCCCATTCCCAGCCAGATTCCCATCTACGGCCTCTACTCCGCCGGGCCTTTCTACGCCGAATACGCTTACCTCTTCCGCGAGCCCCAGGACTTCGCCACCCTCACAAAGCAGTTCGTTTCGATGAATCGCCAGGCCCGTTCACCGCGGACCAGCGCGCGCGACGTGGGCTGGTACATGATGGCCCTCGTCGATACGCTTCCTTATTACTCCGAAAACGACCCCGGCCACGCCCGGCTTCTCGCCATTCTCAACCAGAACGCCACCTTTCTCGCGCGCCATCAGGACCCCCAAACCGGGCTCTGGCATGAGGCACTCAACAGGCCCACCGCGCCGGACAACTCCCTCTCGCCCTCCGCCTCCTGCATGTTCGTCTACGCGCTCCAGAAGGCCGTCCGCCTCGGCTACCTGCCCGAGCGTTATTCGCAATCAGCCTCCCGCGCCTGGCGAACCATCCTCAGCCAATACGTCCAGACCAACTCCGACGGCTCCATCACGCTGAAAGTCAGTAATGACGCCATCAGCACCGGAGCATTCATGCTCGCCGCTTCGGAGATGGAAATGACCCCGCAAGCCACGCTCGCCCGCGGCCAGACCATCATGATGGACGCCTGGTTCAACAGCCAGCAACGCGCCAACGCCGCCGGACAAAAACACTACTTCCACTACAAGTGGACCGATTTCAGCAACAGCGGATTCTCGCTCCTCGGCCACATCTTCCAGAGTCACGGCGCAAAGCTCGCCATGCTCACCGAGGCCCCCACGCTGGCCCGCCTGCGCAATGCGCAGATCTACTTCATCGTCTCGCCCGACATTCCCAAGTGGAACCCGAATCCCAACTACGTCCAGCCCGAAGACGCCAATCAGGTCGCCGAATGGGTCAGGCAGGGAGGCGTGCTGGTCCTCATGGAGAACGACCCCGCCAACGCCGACCTCGACCACTTCAACCTCATCGCTGAGAAGTTCGGCCTCCACTTCGACAATGTCCTCAAGCATCACGTCGTCGATCCCCACTACGGCCCGGGATTCATCCCCGTCACCGGCTCCGGCCCCATCTTCCACCACCCGCACACCATCTACATGAAAGACACCTGCGGAATCTCCGTCAAAGCCCCGGCCTCCGCCGTCTTCAGCGATAAAGACGGCATCGTCATCGCCTCCGCGAAATACGGCAAGGGCATGGCCGTCGCCGTCATCGACCCCTGGCTTTACAACGAGTACACGGACCACCGCAAGGTCAATCCCGCGCAGCAAAATTTCGCCGCCGGGCAGGAGTTCGCGCTCTGGCTCATCCGGCAGACCCAGCACAACCCACAACCGCAAGAGGAGTCCCGATGAAAACCGTTTTGATGGCTGACCCGATCCACTATCCTTCCATGACCACCGCGCAGCTTCGCGAGACCTTTCTGCTCGACTCGCTCTATGAGCCTGGCGCAGTCCGCCTCGCCTACATCGATCTGGACCGCGCCGTGATCGGGATGGCCGCGCCTTTGGCCACTCCGCTCAAGCTTGCCGCCGACCCCGAGCTGCGCGCCGCCTACTTCACCGAACGCCGCGAGCTGGGCGCGCTCAGCATCGGCGGCGACGGCGAAATTCACATTGACGGAACGATCCACAAGCTCGTCAATCTCGACTGCCTCTACATCGGGCGCGGGTCAAAGGAAATCTCCTTCCACTCCTCCGACCCCAAGTCCCCGGCCATCTTTTACCTGCTCAGCTATCCCGCGCACGCCGACTACCCCACCACGGTCGTCCGCAAAAAGGATGCCAATCCGGTCGAAATCGGCGCCGCTGAAACCTGCAACCGCCGCACCATTTATAAGTACATCCACCTTCAGGGCGCGCGCAGTTGCCAGTTGGTCATGGGCGTCACCCATCTCGCTCCCGGCAGCGTCTGGAACACCATGCCCGCCCACACCCACATGCGCCGCTCCGAGGTCTACCTTTACTTCAACCTCGCCGACGACGCGCGCGTCTTCCACCTCATGGGCCCTGCTGACGAGACCCGCCACATCGTCCTGAAAAACCGCGACGTGGTCGTTTCTCCCGGATGGTCCATTCACGCCGGAGTCGCCACGCAGGCCTACAGCTTCTGCTGGGGCATGGGCGGAGAAAACCAGGACTACGCAGACATGGACCCCGCCCCGCTCGACACACTCCGCTGAAGTCGGACTGATATGGGTGGCCCACGCAAGCAATAGGTGGCCCATTCAAGCCCTCTTTTGGCTTGAGTGGGGGACAGCTTTACTGAAGAAAGAATATGAATAGAGGACGTATGAAACTCATCCCGATTCTCATCGCCGCCCTGCTCGCCTCGCCCTGCTTCGCGCAGACGCCAGCGCAGGTGTTTTCGGGCAAAGACGTCTCGTCGCAAATGTCGGCCCTGATCCAGAAGGCGAAATCCACCGGAGACGGCGGGGCCAAGCTCGGCGACTACGGCTCGCACGCCATCCAGCTCTCCGCCCGGGCCAAATCAGGAGGGGCCGAGGTCCACGCCCACTTCGACGACATCTTCGTCGTCACGCAGGGACAGGCGACCCTCATCACCGGCGGCAGCCTCATCGACCCCAAAACCGGCCCCAACGGCGAATCAAAAGGATCGGGCATCCGCGACGGCCACTCGCAACTGATCCAAAAGGGCGACATTGTCAACATCCCGGCGGGTACTCCGCACCAGTTAAAAATCGACCCCGGAAAGGTCTACGCCTCCATCGTCATCAAGGTGCGCGAGAAATAACTGACTCAAAGTGGCGTGGGTGCCCCAGGTCCCGCTTTTGGGACCTGGGTGTTCCCTGTGGAAAACTTTTTGTCAAGAGGTAAATCGTATAAATAGCTTAGAATCAGCGATTTGAATTTGCATGAAATTAGGGTCTGATTTGCTATTCTGAACTTAAGAGAGATTTTGAAGGCGCAGCCATTGGGTTGCGCCTCTTGTTTTTGTGGTTTTGGATATGTCCCCCACACAAGCCAAAAACGGG
>DASTXK010000207.1:0-5246 GCA_035765555.1 Acidobacteriaceae bacterium | reverse complement strand
TCGCGGAGCATGGCGGCGCGTTCGGCGTCAGACTTGGGGAGATAACGCATCTTTACTTTCCGCCCTCTTCGGCGATGAACTGTTCGTAGTCGGCGGCGGAGAGAAGTGCGTCAAGCTCGCCCGGATTGCTCAACTCAATCTTGATAATCCACGACGAGTGTGGCTCGGTGTTGAGCTTTTCCGGCGAATCCTTCAGCGCCTCGTTCACTTCAGTCACGGTCCCGCTGGCCGGCGAATAGAGGTCGGAGACGGCCTTCACCGACTCCACGCTGCCGAAGACCTCGCCCTTCTTTACCGAATCGCCGACTTTGGGAGCGTCGACGAAAACGATGTCGCCAAGCGAGTCCTGCGCGTGATCGGTAATGCCCACAATGCCGTGGTTGCCCGCGACCTCGATCCACTCGTGCTCGCGCGTGTATTTGTAGTTCTGCGGATATGCCATTCAGTTCGTCCTCTTTAACTCGTCTTCTTCGGCCTTCGGTAAAACGGCGTAGGCACGATCTTCGCCTTGACCGGATTGCCGCGAATCTCCACGGCGACTTCGGCGTCGATTGTCGCAAGTTCCACCGGCACATAGGCCAGCGCAATGTTCTTCTTTAAATATGGAGCGGGCGAGCCGCTTGTGACCTCTCCTATTCTTTCACCAGCCGCGTTCAGGACTGGGTAGCCGTCGCGGGCGATGCCGCGCTCCAGCATTTCCAGCCCAACCAGCCTGCGCTTTGGACCGCCCTCAGCCTGGATCTTCCTCAATGCCTCCGCGCCCAGGAAATCCCCCTTGTCCAGCTTCACGAAGCGGTCAAGCCGCGCCTCGAAGGGATTGATGGTCTCGGAAATCTCATGTCCATAGAGCGACATGGCGGACTCCAGCCGCAGCGTATTGCGCGCGCCAAGGCCGCAGGGCAGGATGCCAAATTCGCGCCCCGCTTCCAGCACCTCGTTCCACACGCGCTCGCTGGTCGGAACGTCCGAGGGGACATAAATCTCGAAGCCGTCTTCGCCGGTGTACCCGGTGCGGGCCACGAGCGTGTTGGCCAGCCCGCAAACAGTTCCCCACTTGAACCAATAGGGCTTGATGGCGCTGAGGTCCACTTTCGTCAGTTTGGCCAGCGTCTCCGCCGCGCGCGGCCCCTGAATGGCAAGCTGCGTGTAATAGTCGCTGTAATTGGCCACGTGGCAGTGGAAGCTTTTGGCGTTCTGCTTGATCCACTGGAAGTCCTTCTCGCGAGTGCCGGCATTGATGACGATCAGGTAATCGTTCTCGCCCAGCTTATGCACGATCACGTCATCCACAAACGTGCCTTCGGGATACAGCATGGCCGAGTAATGCGCTTGCCCAATCTGAAGCTTCGAGGCATCGTTCATCGAGATATGCTGGACGGCATGGAAAGCCTCCGGTCCCCGGAGCTGAATATCGCCCATGTGGCTCACGTCAAAAACGCCCACTCCGGTGCGGACGGCCATGTGCTCGGCGATAAGGCCGGAGTATTCGACAGGCATGTCCCAGCCGCCAAAATCTACCATTTTGGCCCCCATGCGGCGATGCATGGCGTTCAGCGGAGTCTGGCGAAGAGCGGGAGGCGCGGAACTGGACAAAACAGGGGTCCTTCCCCGAGAAAAAGTCTGGAACCTTTTACGTTAGCACGGCAAACGGGAGCGCGGTGATAGGGCCGGTTCCGCCGCATTTTCGCAGCCTTCGGGCATTGCCGAAGGCTCCGCGCGGCCCCCGCCAAATCCATTGAGTAAACCGATTGACTACAACCTATTCGAAAACGTACGATGAAACGCGCGTTACCGCACAGGAGAAGCCCCCAACATGAAGTCGAGAATTCTGTTTCGCACCGCCCCGGCGCTGCTCGCGCTGGCTTGCCTGAGCGCATCCGCGCTCCGCTCGCAGGAGCCGCCCAAGCCCGCCGCGCAGCATCATCCCTGGGACAACAAGTCGCTCTCGCCCGACCAGCGGGCCGATATGGTGCAGAAACAGCTCACTCTGGATGAAAAGATCCAGCTTGTCCACGGCACCGGCTGGGGAGCGCTCCGCCCTGGCGCGCCCATCCCTCCCGGAAACAATTGGTCCGCCGGCTTCGTACCGGGCATTCCACGCCTCGGAATCCCGCCTATTAACCAGCAGGACTCCGCCGTGGGCGTCCGGCTCGCCGCCCTGATGGGTCGCTACTCCACTCTGCTGCCCTCCACGCTCGGGGCCGCTTCAAGCTGGAACCCCGAGGCCGCGCAGCTTTATGGAGAGGTGATCGGGCGTGAGCTTCGCGCTCAGGGCTACAACATGTCCATTGGCGGCGGCATGGACATTACCCGCGAGCCGCGCAATGGCCGCAACTTTGAGTACGCCGGAGAAGACCCGCTGCTTGCCGGAACCATGACCGGCAACCTGGAGAAGGGCGTCAAGTCCCAGCACATCATGGACGACCTCAAGCACTACGCCCTCAATGACCAGGAGACCGGGCGCACCGTCCTGAGCGCCAACATCAGCAAGCGTGCCGCGCGCGAAAGTGATCTGCTGGCATTTGAGATCGCCATCGGCATCGCCAAACCCTCCGGCGTAATGTGCTCTTATAACCGCGTCAACGGCTTCTACGCCTGCGAGAACGACTGGCTGCTGAATCAGGTCCTGAAGAAAGACTTCCACTTCAAGGGATGGGTAGTCTCCGACTGGGGAGCGACGCACTCCACCGTAAAGGCCGCCCTCGCGGGACTCGACCAGGAAATGCCCGGCGACGACGGCTACTTTAGCGAGGCGCTGAAGAAGGCGGTCCAGGAGGGCAAGGTCCCCATGTCGCGTCTGGATGACATGGACCACCGCATCCTCCGCAGCATGTTCGCCGCCGGAGTCATCGATTACCCCGTTGAGCCGCGCTCGGTCGTCAATCCCTTTGAGGGCCGCCGCGACGCGCAGCACATTGCCGAGCAGAGCATCGTCCTCCTCAAAAACGAAAACAATATCCTCCCGCTCGATGCAGCGTCCGTTCACTCCATCGCGCTCATCGGCTCCCATGCCGACGTCGGCGTGCTTTCCGGAGCAGGCTCGGCGCAGGTGGACGCGCCCGGCGGCAATGCCGTCAACCCTCATTCCGGTTCGGCCAGATGGCAGGAGGTGGTCTACTTCCCCTCCTCGCCGCTTCGGTACATTCGCAAGCACGCGCCCAACGCCAAGGTTGAATTCAACCCCGGCACCGATAACGCCTCGGCCGCCGCATTCGCCAAAAGCGCGGACGTGGCTATTGTCTTCGTAAACCAGCCAATGAGCGAGGGCATGGACCGCCCCACGCTTGCGCTACCTGACAATCAGGACGCGCTGGTCTCAGCGGTAGCGGCGGCCAATCCCCACACCATCGTCGTGCTTGAAACCGGAGGCCCCGTCTCCATGCCGTGGGCGAATCAGGTGCAGGGCATTGTGGAAGCCTGGTATCCCGGCATTGGCGGCGCGCAGGCCCTAGCCAATCTGCTGTTCGGAACCGTGAACTTCACGGCCAAGCTGCCCGTCACCTTCGCGAAGAGCGACGCCGACCTGCCGCATCCGGAGGTCCCCGGCATCAATCTCAAGCCCATAAACCACACCGTTACCTACGTGCGCAATGGAAAGAAGGTCACGCGCAACTTCAAAGAGTTGCCCTTCTTCGATGTGGACTACAACACCGCCGGAGCGGCCGTGGGCTACAAGTGGTACGAGGAGAAAAATATTCAGCCGCTCTTTCCCTTCGGCTTTGGACTCTCCTACACCACCTACCAATACTCTGATCTGAAGGTTGATCCCCAGGGCCGCACCGCCACCCTGACCATCCAGAACACCGGCCAGCGTGCCGGGGCGGAAATCGCCCAGGTCTACGCCGAGCTGCCCTCTGCCGCGGGCGAGCGCTATAAGCGCCTGGTCGCCTTCGACCGCATCAACCTCGCGCCGGGTGAATCGAAAACCGTGACCCTCGACCTCAACCCGCTCTGCCTCTCCATCTACAACGTGCAGAAAGACGCGATGGAAGAAATCCCCGGCGAATACAAAATCCTCGCCGGACCTTCATCCGCCGACACGCCGCTGACGGCGAGCTTTACGTTAAATCAGTAATCACGCCACTACCGGCGTTCACGTTCGTGGGAACGCCGCGTGCGTGCTTGTTATTTCTTGCCCGGCTTGCACGCGGCGCATAACTCGCCAGTAACGCCCTTGCCCTGCGTGATGGTGAAAATGCGGTCCACCGAAGGCAGGTGGACCGTCTCCACCTGACCGCCCGGCCAGTGGATTTCCACCTTTTTGACATTGGTCGCGTCGCCTAGTCCAAAATGAACGCGCTGGTCGTTGGAGGACATATAGCTGCCGCCGCTGAGTACATCTCCGCGCTGGCGAATGCCGTTAGCGGTAAGGTATACAGCCGCGCCCACAGCATCGCGCGGCCCCTTTGGGCCGCCGACAAGCTTCAGCTCAACCCAGTGGTGATGGTCCGGATTGACGTTGCGAAGCAGGATGGCGTGGCCGTCGAGCGGGCTGATGACCACATCGATCTTGCCGTCGTTGAATAAATCGCCAAAGGCTGCGCCTCGACCCGGAGTCACAATGGCCAGCCCCGTGTTTTCGACCGGGGGCACCAGTACAAATTTTTTGCCCTGCTCGTTGCGGAAAAGCTGTGGGCGCTGCGCGAAAGAAGTCCCCCAATCCTGCTTGTCCACGCCGGGATAAACGTGCCCGTTGACCGTAAACACGTCTTTCCAGCCGTCGTTGTCGTAATCGAGGAAGCCTGCGCCCCAGCCGAGGAATGGAATCGTGTCCTGCGCGACTCCGGCGTGGTAGCTCACGTCGCTGAAGTTGCCTTCGCCATCATTGTGAAAGAGAACGTCGTAATCGTCGGAAAAATCCGTGACGAAGAGGCTGTCCCATCCGGTGTTGTCGTAGTCGCCCACGGCCAGTCCCATGCCCGCGATCTCGCGCCCGTCCTGGTTGAGTGCAAAGCCGGAGGCGTAGCTGTCGTCCTCAAACGTGCCGTCGCCCTTGTTGATGTAGAGATAGCCCGGCGTCGAATCATCGGCCACCGCCAAATCGACTTTGCCGTCATTGTTCACATCAACAAAAACGCTGCTGAAGCCGTAATACCGGTTGGGATCACTCACTCCAGCCTTGACGCTCACGTCGGTAAAGGTCCCGTCGCCATTGTTGTGGAATAGGTGGTCCGGCTCGCCTTCAAGTCCGCGCGGGCCACACATGACGGAGATGCCGCGGAAGTTGCAGAAGCTATACGAAACCG